>CAZUPG010000105.1:0-6154 GCA_964622085.1 uncultured Pirellulales bacterium
GCATGAATGCTGAAAAAGCAGTTCTTCATATCGTTCGGCCCGGATAACAGGCCGACCAATTCTATCTGCTCGCATCTTTTGACAAGTGCAACCAAGTCATCCTCTACTTGTTTTAATTCATCTTCATCTGACTCATCGTCCGCTAATTCAAACAACTCCTGAATGTCCTTGGTCTCACGCTGAATTTCTTCTACCGGCTCAATCACCGACTTAAGCACACTTAATTGAGACACCACGGATTGGGCTTTATCGTGGTTATCCCAGAAGCCATTCTGGCCCATTTTCTTTTCGAGCTTTTGAAACTGCTGTTTTTTGTCAGATAAGTCAAAGCCAGTCCCGGATTTTTTCAATCCGGGCCGCCAGCTCTGATATCGCTGATTTTAATTTCGCTGCTTCCATCAATTTTTCTCTAATAAACTCAGAATCGATTTCAAAGAAACATTTATAACACAAAAGACCAAGGTATGCAACACGCCAAAAAGACAATTATACCAAATGGCACTTTGGCACACTTTTTACTTCTTGTCCGCCGTAGTCATTTTTTAGACGAAGGCAGATTTTCCTTGCTTTTCCCGACAATTTGTGCAGTAATACTCAAAAACAGGGGACCTTCAATCTTCGGTATTTAGTTTATTTGCTTAAAGGAAAAAATGCGATGACGGGCAAGGAATTCATTAACCGGATGGCAAACGGAAAATCTGACATTATCCAGGTTTTTCTGGACATTCTTTCCCAAACGGGTTCGCAGTATTGCCTAATCGGAGGCCTTGCCGTAAACGCTTATGCTGAGCCTGTCGTGAGCCTGGATATGGATGTCGTCGCGGCAGTCGAAGATGTCGAGGCTATTTGCAAAGCGGCCAAAGAACGCGGCTTAAAAATTGAGAAATTCGAGCATAGCGTGAATATCACCAGCCCGAAATCTGACCTGCGGATTCAACTTCAGCAAGACCAGCGTTATCAGAAGTTTCTTTCAAATGCCGATGGCAGAAATGTGCTGGGTTACACGATGAGAGTCGCAAGGATTGAAGACGTGTTACAGGGCAAAGTTTGGGCATATTCGGATAAGACACGGCGGAAAAGCAAACGACAAAAGGATTTAGCTGATATTTTTCGCATCGTTGAGAAGTTTCCACAGCTTCAAGCGTCACTGCCGCAAAGCATTCGGGAAGAACTGAACAAATAAGGCAAAAGGCCGCGACAATGGCAAAGAATCCGCATACACCTGCTCAACGCTGGCAAGAAATCGACTTTTCTAATCGACTTACAGACACGAGCTTGTGGATTATGAAGGCCGATGAGCTGGTTGCTGCGGCTAACATCCTTGAGGTAGAGGTCTTAAAATACTGGTCTGAAATACAGCCCGATGAACACAACCAACCAGTCAACACTTCTGGTCGTAAATACGTCCAAGGAGCTTTCTCCTTATTGATAGCGTATGCTTTGGAAAACTACTTTAAGGCCTTGCTAATCCATCGGAATCAAAAGGATTTGAAGGGCTATCTTCTTACCAAGCTCCCGGGATACCTTAAAGAGCACGATCTCGGCAAGTTAGCATCCAAATTGAAATTCAAACTCGATGCTTCGGAGGAAGAGCTTCTCTTCCGATTGTTTCGTAGCTCGATATGGTCTGCCCGATACCCCATACCGATAGAACCAAAGGCCCTTGCTAATATGAAGAAATTCTCTAATGGACGGTCTTGTCTCATAGCGTATTATGCGCCCCAAGATATAAAAAGAATCCATAATTTTATTGATCGTCTTCGCAATTATGTTTTATCTGAAATTGAGAATAATGCGTAACTGGGTGAGGAAATCCAGGGACAGTGTTTTTGCCTTTTACTTTTTCCTTTTTACTTATTGTGCTTCCGCTTCACTTCTTTCGACAACATCTCGTTCAGCGAGCCGGTGCGGTAGCCCTGCAGGTCAACGGTTACGAACTTGAAGCCAAGCGATTTTAGTTTCTCCACTATTTTTGAGCGTATCGGCTCCGTCGTAACCTTCTCAATATCCTGTGGATTGACCTCGATTCGAGCTAAGCAATCGTGATGGCGAACGCGAAATTCGACAAAGCCAAGCACCCTTAGAAATTGCTCTGCCTCATCAATCTGTCTCAGCCGCTGTTCGGTAACTTTTAGGCCATAAGCAATTCTCGAAGCCAAACAGGGTGATGATGGCAAATCTGCTGTAGGCAGATTCATTTGCCTGCTTAATTGGCGAATGTCATCTTTAGTCAGTTTGGCTTCTGCCAAGGGTGAGCGGATGCCGAACATTTTCATTGCGCGGTTGCCAGGCCGAAAATCGTCGAGGTCGTCATAATTGGTGCCGAAGACAACATTGTCGAAGCCCTGCTCTTTGGCGATATCGAGAAGGATTTTGCAAATGCGGGATTTGCAGTGAAAGCAACGGTCTGCCTTATTAGCAGTAAAGTTTGGGTCGCCAAGCTCGTCCGTATCGATGGTCTTTAGTTCCACGCCAATACTTTGTGCGAATTCATCGGCCCTTTGGAATTGACCGGACGGTTCGGCAGGTCCAACATTAATACAGGCCAGGACGTTCTCAACTCCGAGCGTATCAACAGCCGCTTTCAACAAGAACGTACTATCCACCCCGCCAGAATATGCAACAACCACTCTATCCAATCCTTTTAGGATTTCTTGAAGCGAATTGTTTTTTCCCTTCAGTATCAAATACGTGCTCTTTGTAAGAATTAAATTATTTATCGTTAAAAAAGGATGAGATTGAAAAACTCGACTAATACTATCAAAAAAAATCCTCCACCAAATATATTTTGGTTGGTTTTTATCTCGTACTTAATACGGTTTAGTCTTTCATCTTTACCATCATCATAGCGGCCACGAATAAAAGCAGCAATAGTCAACCACCACCTGTTCCAGGGGGGAACCTTGCGCCAAATATCCGGGTAATTTTGTTCTACATATTTACTATCAACTCCAAGCCATTTGTTCTGGGGAAGAAAACGAGCACGATTGTAACTATAAATAGCAAAAGACAGATATACTATAGGGTAGACTATAAGAGGGAATAAAAAAGCAAAGCCGCAATCTTCACCTCCATATAATTCAAACTTAATTACCAAGATAGAATTAATAATGCTTAGAACCGTTGCAAATATAAATCCCTGTAAAAACCGGCGTTGATATTTATATAACTTGTATTTCATATAACCATCTTCGTGAAAATATAGATGACAGCCGATGGTGGGAATCGGACCCACAACCCCAGCTTTACGAAAGCTGTGCTCTACCGTTGAGCTACATCGGCACATAATTGACTATTGACTATTGACTATTTACTATTTACTATTTACTATTTACTATTTACTATTTTCACCAATCACTTGTCAATAGGAAATCATGTTATGGAGTAATTGTGATGAATTCGAAACCTGATGCTATCGTGGCCCAGTCCGGCGGGCCGACCGCCGTAATCAATTCAAGCGCCTGTGGCGTAATCCAGGAGGCAATGAAATCAGACAAAATCGGCCGTGTTATCGGCGCAACCAACGGCATATTAGGTATATTGGGCGAAGATTTATTCGACATCTCCGCTGAAAAGCCGGAGACAATCGAGCAATTAAAGCAAACGCCTGCGGCGGCTATTGGTTCGTGCAGATACAAACTAAAATCACTCGAGGACTCCAAAGCAGATTTCGATAGAATTCTCGATGTCTTCAATGCCCATAATATTCGTTACTTTTTCTATGCAGGCGGTAATGACTCAATGGATACTGCCGACAAGGTCAATAAATTAGCTGCCGATGCCGGCTACGAGCTGGTTTGTATGGGCATACCTAAAACGGTCGATAACGATTTGGCCTTTACCGACCATTGCCCGGGATACCCGAGCGTGGCAAAATACGTTGCAACCTGCGCAATGGAGGCGGGGCGAGATACAGAAACGCTTTATACAGCAGATACCTGTACGATATTAGAAGTAATGGGAAGAAATGCCGGCTGGATAGCGGCGGCAACGGGTCTGGCAGCCCGATGTCCCGAAGACGCACCGCATCTTGTATATATGCCTGAAGCTGCATTTTCATTCGATAAGCTCATCAACGACGTCAACAAAGTGTTGAAAAAATTAGGCAGGGTCTTTATTGTTGCAGGCGAAGGTCTTAAAAATGAAAAAGGCGAATACATCACCGCAGATAAGGGTGCATTTTCCAGGGATAGTTTCGGCCATGTTCAGCTCGGCGGTGTGGGCGCGATGCTCAAGGCGGTGATTGAGAAAGAAGTTAAAATAAAGGCGCGCTTTAATCTATTGGGCACAAATCAGCGTAGCGCTATGCACTTTGCCTCGCTGACAGACATCAATGAGGCCTATATGTGCGGGCAAATGGCTGTGAAGAACGCGCTGGAAGGCGTCAACGGCAAAATGGTAACGCTGGTTCGAGAACAAGGCCCTCAATACAAATGTACAACAGGCCTGGCAGAGTTGCGGGATGTGGCCAACGGCGAAAAGAAAGTGCCCAGAGAGTTCATAAATGATAAAGGCAATCATATCACAGATGCGATGCGTGATTATGTTCGGCCTTTGGTGCAGGGTGAAGCACCCATTACCATTGACGAAGACGGCCTGCCGGTGTTTATGAGATTTGAGCGTAAGCCGCTGGAGAAGAAATTGCCAAAATATTTATAGTAAATGAGTAATGCGTAGATGAGTGGATGAGTCTGCGCTTCCACAAGAAAGGATACCGATGGAAGAGCTGTTTAACATTAAAGACAAAGTTATTGTAATTACCGGAGCCGGCGGTGTTCTCTGCGGTACGATGGCCAAGGCGCTTGCCGGTGTTGGAGCAAAGATAGGCGTCTGGGATATAATCGAAGAAGCAGCAACAAAAGTTGCAGATGAAATCAAGTCCCAAGGCGGCCGGGCCATCGCAGTCAAATGTGATGTGCTGGATAAAGAGAGTCTCGAGCGTGCCTGCGAAAAAACAATTGCTGAGCTTGGCGAAATCGACGTGCTTGTTAATGGTGCCGGCGGCAATAAGAAAGAGGCGACCACATCAGAAGATTTGTCGTTTTTTGATTTGCCGGCTGAGGTGGTGCGGTCCGTATTCGATTTGAATTTTCTCGGCATGTTTCTTACTACACAGGTTGTAGCTAAAGATATGGCCAGCAAAGGCAGGGGGGTAATACTAAATATATCCAGTATGAACGCATTTCGTCCTCTGACGAAAATACCTGCGTACTCAGCCGCCAAAGCGGCGGTGAGCAATTTTACCCAATGGCTGGCGGTACACATCTGTCAGAACTATTCAAAAGAGATTCGTGTCAATGCAATTGCGCCGGGATTCTTTCTGACCGAACAAAACCGTTTCCTGCTGATAGACAAAAAAACCGGTGAGCTGACCGACCGCGGCAAGACGATTATTGACCATACACCAATGGGAAGATTCGGCCAGCCGGAAGAGCTGCTTGGAACGGTTATGTGGCTGTTAAGCGATGCAGCCAAATTTATAACCGGAGTTGTTGTCCCCGTTGACGGCGGCTTCTCGGCCTTTAGTGGCGTCTAAGCAAACAACGTTCAGCGTGTAGCGGATAGTTCAAAATCCGAAATACTAAACCCTAAATTCTAAACAAACTCCAATCATCTAAACACGAAATCCAAAACTTAAGGCAGTTGCTGATTGCATCACGATGCTTGTAAAGACACTTCGCAATTTTGTGGTTGAAAAAAGACAGCATCCGGATAAAATTGCAGCAGTGAAAACAAGAGTTGTTTTGTTGGGTTATTGAGGAATATGAGGAAGAGCTGCTGGTTATTCTGGTTTTCGAGCGAGCTACCGGAGTACTTGCTGATTATACTCTCGGTAATTCTTCTGTTGGCGGGTCTGTCTCAGTTTGTATCGACAGTCCGTTTGTATGAGCAAGCCGAAATCCGGCACCTGACGATAGAGGTCTCATGGTGGCTGGAGAGAATAACACGGGGCCTTTTACTACTTACATTCGCCTTATGGTCGGCATTATCTTGCTATAAATACCGGCTGCGCAACAAACTTGATACGATTAAACGAGCAATCCAGATAAAAAAGGTTGTATCTGCTCTTTGGTGGCTTACCATCTTTATCTTGGTTTTATTTTCAGCGTCAGTTTTCACCGCTGTCTATTATGGAACACACAGGCAAGTTTTT
>CAZUPG010000106.1:0-6051 GCA_964622085.1 uncultured Pirellulales bacterium
GAAGTCGGCTGAGCTGGTACATTCCCGTCTCAGCGCCGGCAAACAAACCAGCAAGCACAACTGCAAACACAGCTGCCAGTATCAATAATATTCTGCTAATCATTAGTTAAACTCGATTCAAGTGATAATATTAGCGTTTCAATTCTGTGCTTTTGTACACGCTCGACAGTAAATTTCAGATTTTCCAAATATGCCACATCGCCTGCTTTGGGCATTTTGCCCAGAAGGGCGGTTACAAGGCCGCCAACTGTGGACATCCTCATCTCTGCCGGCTCGATTCCAAATGCCTCAGCCCAATCGTGAAGGGCCAGCTCACCTGCCAGTCGATACTTAAAAGGCCCAATTTGTTCGATAGGTTTGATTCCATCGGTAGCCTCAATGGGGCCGAGCAGCTCTCCGGCAATATCTTCCAGCCGCACCGAACCCGCAATCCCGCCGTATTCGTCCACCACTATAGCTATGTCAGTGCCTACCCTACGGAAAAATTCGAGCAGCGATTCCACTGTCTTTTGTTCCGGTACAAAATGGACTTGCTGAACAAGCTTATCCAGCGGCTTACCCGGATGAAGCAAAAGTTGCCTAAGATACACAAGACCAACTATATTATCCACCGTCCGAACATAAACGGGGACCTTAGTTAGATGATTTTTTTGCATTAGCTCAAGAGCTGTTTTGGGCGATTCTGTAACTGAGCATGCAATCATATCCACCCGTGGCCGTAAACAATCGTGGACCTTGAGGAAGCCGAGCTGGATAATTTCACCCAAAAGTCTGTTCTCATCAGCGGTGATTAGTCCGCGTTTGCGCACTTGCTCGATGAGAATTTTGAATTCGCCTGTACTTATTGGCTGGCGAGCCTGCGGCCGTCCCAGAAGCAGCCGCAAGGTGGGCTCGACTATTAAAATCCGGATGACAAATACAATAGGTGCAAGAACCTGCAGCAATAGAAAAGCCGGCAGGGCGGCTGCCTCGCTTAAAACCCTTGAGTTCGCAAAGGCAACGGATTTCGGCAGTATCTCACCAAACAGTACCAGAACACCGAACGTTACAAAAGCGGTAATTGCTGCCGCTCCGGCGCCGATCTGCTCTGTAGCCCTTACTGTAAGGATGCTGCTGGCAGCGAAAAACAGAACGTTAACGGTCATATTCCCGAACAGTAGGCAGCTAAGCAGCTGCTTTGGTCTGTCCAGAAGTTTCGCCACCAGATTTTGTAGTTTGTGTTTGGATTGTTTAAGCAGATGGATTTGCTTGCGTGATAAATTAAAAAAGGCCGTCTCTGCCCCTGAAAAAAAAGCGGAAGCAAAGAGCAGCAGCAACATCAAAATAATATGACCGATATTTTGGTAAATCTGTTCCATATATTCTTTTGTTTAGCCCCCAGGCCTGCCTGGGGGGGTACGCCATCGCAACCGGTTAATTCATCATTTTCAGATGTTACCCCGAATTGAACCAAGCCCAAATTGCCATATTTTACATTTTTGTTTGGAATTTTGATATCTGTTTTTGTGTATTTATTGAACTTTGAATACTAATAAGCCTACGGCTTATAAAAATGATTTATGAAGTGGATTCGACAAACTCACCACAAGAAGAAAAATGAAAGGAATAAGAACTACCCTTTGCTACCGGGTATAAAGGACAACAGCGAGGCAAAACAAAACATAGCAAAATAAAGCAAACCAGAATATAAAATTCTCAACGCTAAAAGTAAGAGCCAACGCGGTAATTGCCGTCACAACAGCAATGCTCAGCTTCGTACCTGCAGCGCCGATGAATGTGGCAGCAAAGCCGACATCAAGGGAAGCAGCAGTTACAGTGCCGGCTGCTGACGCGGCCTTTGCAGGAGCGGTCAATAGTCCGAACAATCCCAGCGCTACCAGCAGCAGCTCATTACCAAAGCCACGATGAGATAGCTGACTTTTAAGCAAGTGCTTTGCACGGAAGAACAGCACCCTCGCCCGCAGCTCCTTACAGTCCAACAGGTCGGCAATTTCGGCATACGACATCTGCTCGAAACAGCGCAAAATCAGGACATTTCTATACATTAGCTTCAATTTCGTCATCGCTTGAAATATCGTGTTTGAGAGTTCCCTGCGCATCAGGTAATTAAGTCCGTCATTATGGTCCTGTGAGGTATATTCGGATAAACGTTCCTTGCTAAAGTCTGATATTTGTACCATATATTTTTTCTTGCGGTCTCTGAAATAGTGTTGGGCCTCACCCGTTGCGGTACGGAACAGCCAAACCCAAAACCGCTCGATGTTTTTTAGGTCTTTTAGAGATTCTACCATCTTCAATAGGGTCTCCTGCAAAAGGTCCTGGGACAAATCGTAATTTAGAGTAAGACGATAAATATATGCAAAGAGTCTGCCTTCTGCCAATTGGGCAAGCTCGTTCATACTCTGCTGATTGCCGAGTTGTGCCTGCCTGATTAGCTGAGCTATACCGACATTTTCATCCTTATAATCCACTTCACTTATATAGTCCAAAAAACGGGCGATTCGTTACATTTTTTTGGTTGGTTTGTTGAAAATTGTACAAAAAATATAGTTTAACCTGCATATTCCATAAATTACACGAAGATTCGACTTTATCTGCCTTACGTCTGGCGGATTAACTTTCTGTTGCATAAGTAATTACGTATATAAACGAAAATTATACCCTGTAATTCGCCGAAAAACAGCCAAAATCCTTCGCTGATTTTTGCCACTAATTTTCTCGAATTCGCACCAATTCATCCCACCCCTTTGGCAGGGGCAGGGATTCATTATTTGCCCTTTTATTTGTGTCCATTCGTGTTAACCTGTCCTGCCTGCACTGAGCCTGCCGAAGTGAGCTCAGTCGAATGGATTCGTGGTTAATTTTTTTCTCTGTGGCCTTGAAAAATACGGCTTAGTTCCCACCCGAAACGCCTTTTTTGGCCATTTTCGGCAGTCATGCTGAGTCCCCGTTCTTACTTTCGCAAGAAAGCAGGGGGGCGAAGCATCTGGCCTTAGCAAAAAAATAAACTACTATATGTTCTTGCAAATAAAGGGGTTATATTTGTTACCTACCGCAAATCGGTCAATTTGAGTAAATTTTTTTTAAAAAGTTTGTAACGTTTTCCACAAATTCTGGACTTTTCTAATAGAAGGCTTGCCTTGGCGAAGACCTTCGTCGTAGCCGGGACAAAAAAGGATTAGCCACGAATAAACACTAATGGACACAAATTAAAGAAAAAATTAGAGTGAATTCGTGTAGATTCGTGGTTAAAGACAAAAAATAAAAATCAGTGTAAATCCGCGTAAACTTGTCCTGAGCAAAGTCGAATGGATCCGCGGTTCAAAATGAATTAGCCACCAAGACTAAGGCACAAAGAAAATAGGAAATAGTTAAAAATTAAAACTTCGTGTCTTGGTGCCTTTGTGGCAAAAATTTAAGGAGACAAAAAATGAGAACTCAAAAAATTCATATTATTTTGTCATTCCCGCGCAGGCGGGAATCCACGGTATCATCTTTCTGGATACCTGTTTTCACAGGAATGATATTATTCCTGCTGGCTGGTTTGACAGGCAGCGTCCGTGCCGGCACATACAGCGGCGGAGACGGCTCACCGGAAAACCCATATCTAATTGCCACAGCGGAGGATATGAACGATATCGGAGCAAATCCCGATGACTGGGATGCGCATTTCCTGTTAGTCGCCGATATCAACCTGGCCGACTACACCGGCACGCAGTTTAATATTATCGGCGGATTCACCGGCGTCTTCGATGGCAACGACCATACGATTTCCAACTTCACATACATAACTGCTAACACCGACTATATTGGGCTCTTCGGTTATGTCGATGACCCGAACGCAGAGATTAAAGACCTGACTCTAATCAACCCCGATGTTAACGTTGCTGGTAATTCTCATTACGTTGGCTCTCTTGCTGGCATGTTACACAGTGGAACGATTAAGGGCTGTATCGTCGAAGGTGGCAACGTTGGTGGCAACGTTTCTTCTGGAAATCAGCTCACAGGGGGACTTGTGGGAATGAATGATTCTGGGACGATTTTAAATTGCCATGCAGCAGGCAACGTTTCGGGAACTTTTCAAACCGGCGGGCTGGTGGGATACAATTATTATGGCACGATTTCGAATTGTTATGCAACAGGGACCGTTTTGGGAAACGGCGATGTCGGTGGACTGGTGGGAGACAATTACGAAGGCACGATTTCGAATTGCTACGCAACAGCCAACGTTTCAGGAAGCTTCCACACCGGCGGGTTGGTGGGACACTGCTGGTGGGATGGCAGCACGATTTCAAATTGCTATGCAAAAGGAAGTGTTTCGGGAGATAGTTACGCTGGCGGGCTGGTGGGATACAATTATTATGGCACGATTTCGAATTGCTATGCAGTCGGCGCCGTCGACGGAAATGAGAGCATCGGCGGGCTAATGGGATATAATGGTTATTATGGCACGATTTTAAATTGTTATTCAACAGGTAGAATCTCAGGAAATTCAAATACCGGCGGGCTGGTGGGAGATAATAGTTCCGGCGAGATTGAAAACTGCTATGCAACCGGAGATGTTGATGGAAATGAGTACACTGGCGGGCTGGTAGGATGCAATTCCCACAGAGGCTCGATAACAAACTGCTATTCCACAGGCAGCGTTACAGGAAACTCGGGTGTCGGCGGGCTGGTGGGATACAGTTCAGGAGTAGTAGTAGTAGTAAATTCCTTCTGGGATGTTGAAACATCCGGACAATCACAAAGTGCAGGTGGCACAGGTAAAACCACAGCAGAGATGAAAACTGCAAGCACGTACTTGGGATGGAACGGATGCGGTGAAATAATCTGGACTATCGATGAGGGAAACGACTATCCCCGGCTTCTCTGGGAGGGTAAGCCAGGCCAGCCGCTACCCCAGCATCAGCTATCAGATTTCCTCGAAGGTTGTGGCACACAAGATGACCCATATCGGGTTTCTACTGCTGAACAGCTTAACCTAATCGGGTTATTTATCTGTGAATGGGATAAGCACTTTGTGCTCGTGAACGATGTCGACCTGTCAGGATTCACAGGCACGCAGTTTAATATCATTGGTGGGTTCGCTGGCGTCTTTGACGGTAACAGCCATACGATTTCAAACTTCACCTACACTACTATTGACACCGACTATATTGGGGTTTTTGGTTGTGTCGATAGCCCGAATGCAGAGATTAAAGATTTGATTCTAATTGACCCTAATGTTAAGGCAGGAACTGGGGATAGTGTTGGTTCTCTTGTTGGCTGCTTGGGGAATGGAATGATTAGCGGCTGTGGCGTTGAGGGCGGCAGCGTTTCGGGAGATGACAGAATCGGCGGGCTGGTGGGCAGCAATGGCAGGGAATATTATAATTATGGTGGCACGATTTCGGATTGCTATGCAACAGGTAACGTCAACGGTTCTCGATATATCGGCGGGCTGGTGGGATACAATTATCAAGGAACAATAACTAACTGCTATTCCACAGGCAGTGTTTCGGGGAGAGGATATCTTGAAGGTGGTTCCGGTGGGCTGGTGGGACTTAATGATGGCACTATAACTAACTGCTATTCTACGGGGAGCGTTATAGGAGAATGGTGGGTCGGAGGACTGGTAGGAGAAAATGGCGGCAGTATCAGCAATTGTTATGCGACAGGTATGGTTGAGGTCAGTGGCTCTTCCTTTTCTTGCTATGTTGGTGGGTTGGTGGGGGGCAACGGCGGCAGTATCAGTAATTCATATTCGATAGGCAACGTCAGTTCTTCCCTTGTAATGTATGTTGGCGGGCTGGTGGGGGTCAACAGCGGCAGTATTATCAATTGCTATTCGATGGGTAATGTCAATGGTGTCTCTATTGTCGGTGGGTTGGTGGGGGTCAACGGCGGCAGTATCAGTAATTGCTATTCGACAGGCGCCGTTAGAGGCACTTCCGCTGTAGGCGGGCTGGTCGGGGTTGACCATGGCAGTGTTATCACTAGTTATTTTTTGTTGGGAGCGGGGCCGGATAATGGATACGGTGAGCCATTGACCGATGAGCAAATGAAGCAGCA
>CAZUPG010000107.1:0-6033 GCA_964622085.1 uncultured Pirellulales bacterium
AGGTACTCAGGAATAAACTCAAAAGACAGCGCTGCAATAGGCTGAGAAAGACCCTGTATGACCTCGAATTCAAAACCTTCGACGTCAATCTTGCAAAAATCGGGAGTTCCATATTCCTTTATCAACTCATCCAAGGTCGTAGTTTCTACCATTATCCTGTAGTTCCATTTATGTGTTGAAAACCTGCCACTTTTCTTGACGCTATCAATCCACTTAGGGGACATTGAGGAAAGAGTGTGCGATCTGTCAATAAAAATTTCCTTGCTACCAATAGTTTTACCCAAGGCCTTGGTTACTATCTTAACGTCGTCGTTTTGAAACCTGCGTCTTAAGAACCGCCAGCAGCTGTCTTGCGGCTCGACAGCAACCACTCTTGCTCCTAATTCAACAAATATTTCGGTTTTATCTCCGATATTTGCACCGATGTCAAAACAAAGGTCGTTTTTTCTAATAAACTGTGAATAGAACTGCAGGTCTCTGCTAAGGCATTGCCTTCGTTTCGGAGAAATCCTCCTATATTTCTGCAAATTTCTGTAATATCTGCAATATTGCCTTAATTTTGAAGCAAGTATTGTAGCCATCGATGAGCTAACCATTACCTTTTACCTGACAAACCTCGTTTCGTGTGAGCTTGAAATATTCTGACCCGGAGTGAGTGCCCGATGGTTTATTCCGTGCAATGTAGTCTATGTCAAGTTTGTAGCCCTGCATATACCTATCTGCCAATGCTTCAACGGTATACTCACCACGGTCATTAAACTTTTTCCTCACCGAGGTATTAACCATATTCACCTGAATTGCGCTGGCGCAAAGTTTTTGGAAATAAAGCAAAGGTGGTAGTTCTTTAATGTGGTTCTGGCACCAGCGGCAGTTCCAGGATTCCAGCGTGTTGGGATTGTAAAAATAGCCAAAGCGTTTGAGAATTTTGTGTTTTGAAATCATCCCTTCCAAGAACTTTACTAAACCAGAGCTGTGCGAAAATAGCTTTCTAATTGCCAGATTGCTATTCATAGCACTATTTATCACTTTTTTTATCAGAACCGTTGGGTAAATGGTAGCGCAAAGCTCAAAGGGATATCGAGTAGCTGGCGTTTGGCCCTGTGTCCAGTTTAGATTGTAAACAGTTTGTCCGGCAACGATGGCTTTATTAACAGGGTCGCTTTTTTTGGCGTTTTCCTTATTAAATCTGAGCGAGAAGCCAAAAATATCATCGGGAAATTTGTCGAACGCCTCATCAATTACTTCAAAATCAACTGAGTCAAAATAAACGACGTCATCAACACCGAATAAAATGTATTTTGTGCTGATTTGATCAAGAAGCCTCATAAAATCGCTATGAAAGTCCTTTTCTTCTACTACTATGCAATCTGCATATTTTCGGAAAAGCTGCTGATATTGTTCGTCAAAAAGTTCCATCTTATAAATGATATACGTTTGAATAATTTCACTGGGAAAGTATCGATATAGACTTTGCAGATATGCATCAAGCTGCAAAGGCCGGTTTTTCGTAAACACAATGTTGCTTATCATTTTTTTCATATCTTATTTATCCAACGAGTCGTCAGCGAGTATACTCTGAACTATCGCGGATGACAAAACCTTATCAACAATTCGATTGCATTTTCTTACAGTTTTTTTCCGCAGAGTAAATTCCTGTGGGTTGATTACCTGGGTAGCGTGGGCAAGATGTATAATATATTGCCCCATTATAGCCGGCGGCAGCTCAACGGTCTTGTAGCCGCGGTCAACCAGCTCAAAATAGAGCTTTTTGCCGCCTGTCAGGCCTTTGTCCTGGTCCATACCAAACGACAGCTTCTCACGCCGTAAAACATCCGTTCGGTATAAACAGCAAATAGTGCGGTTATAATATCGGTATTTGCCAATGGGGTCCGGCTCTCGAAGGAGCTTGCGCTTGAAGGTTCTAAAGTCAGTTGCTTTTTTAAGTAGGATTCGCCACCGCGGCGCCAGCTCAATTTTGCCGGAACCAACACAGGCGATGTTTTTATCATCGTCGAAGTATTTTATCAACTCAGTGAGCCACTTGTCCTTCTTAACAAACGTGTCTGAGTGCATTGAAACAAAAAACTCGGTATTGCAGTTTCCCAGACCAAGGTCTATAGCAGCAGCATGGGCATAACCACCAACGGACTGGCCGGCGCTGGGACGATGTTCGATTAAGCGAATCCATTTGAGCGATTTAAGGTATTCTAAAGATTCATCCCTGGAATCGTTATCAACAACGATTACCTCATAAGGGAATTTGGTAAATTTGCGAATGCTGCGCAGACACAGCCGGGTAAAGTCCAGCGTTTTATAATTCGCTATACATATAGTCGCTTTGCCTTTAACCATTAGCGAATTAGTGAATTAGTGAATTAGTGAATTAGCGAATTAGTGAATCGGCTCATCAATTGCCAATTATCTAATCAGTTAATCACTAATCAACTCAGTTAGCGGTTTTCGTACATTGACTCATAATACTTCTGGTAGTCACCTGATACGATGTTATTCAGCCAGTTCTGGTTTTGAAGGTACCAGTCTATAGTTTTATTAAGGCCTTCTTCGAAGCTAACTGATGGCTGCCAGTTAAGTTCGTTAATTATTTTGCCTGCACTTATAGCGTATCGTCTGTCGTGTCCCGGCCTATCAGTAACATGCTTAATTAGAGATTTGGGCTTGTCCAGTCGGTTAAGTATCACATCAACGACTTCAAGATTAGTTTTTTCATTACAGCCACCAATATTATAAATCTCTCCAGGGGGTGCTTTTTGCAGAACTTGCCATACAGCTGTGCAATGGTCATATACGTACAGCCAATCCCGCACATATAAGCCGTCGCCATAAACGGGTAATTCCTTATCATTTAGAGCGTTGTTAATCATTAGCGGGATTAGTTTTTCCGGAAATTGATATGGGCCATAGTTGTTCGAGCATCTGGTAATGTTATATTTTACACCGCAGGTATGGCTGAATGCTTTTACCAACAGGTCCGCTGCGGCTTTACTGGCTGAATAAGGCGAATTGGGACTTAATGGTGTCTCTTCGGTAAATTTACCCTCCGGACCAAGCGCACCATACACTTCGTCTGTTGAAATTTGGATGAACCGCTCTAATTTTTTGTAGCGGGCAGCTTCGAGCAAAGTCAATGTGCCGGTAACGTTGGTTTCTATAAAAATCTTTGCATCGAGTATTGAGCGGTCCACATGGCTTTCAGCAGCAAAATTAATAATCGCATTTATCTTGTCTTCCTCGATGATTTTTTCTATGAGCTGCCCATTGCAAATATCGCCTTTAATAAATTTATGATTGGGATTATTCAAAAAACCTGTGAGGTTTTCCAAATTGCCGGCGTATGTTAGCTTATCAAGATTGACGATAAAACAATCGGGATGCTCCGAAAGCACCATCCGAACGAAATTGCTTCCTATAAAGCCGGCACCCCCCGTAACTAATATCTTTCTCATAACTTCCTCAAAAAACCCTCTAACGGCTCCTGCCAAGGTTTGATTGGCTCATCAAGCAAAGATTTAATTTTACTACAATCAAATCGACTGTTTAGCGGTCTTACCGCCGGTGATGGGAAATCGCTGGTTTTACAGGGCAACAACTTAACATTCATTGCGACCTTGTCAAATATAAACTCTGCCATTCCATAGCGGCTTACACAACCGCCACTGGCAAAATGAAATATGCCTTCCGGCATTTTTGGCAGGAGTCTGGAAATTGCTTTGGCAACTTCAGTCGTAGCCGTTGGTGAACCGAACTGGTCATCAACAACCTTTAAGGTTTTATTATCTTTTGCACGTTGGATTAGCTTGGTTACAAAGTTATCCCCGGCTGAACCGTAAGTCCATTCGACTCGGATTATGCAATATTTACAGCCGCTGTTATTCAAAAGCTGCTCCCCTGCCAATTTGGTTTTACCGTATGTGTTTATAGGATTGGCAGGGTCGGTCTCAATATAGGGCCTATCCGACTGACCGTCAAAGACAAAATCTGTGCTGATGTGCAGAACCCATTTATCCGATTCTTTCGCGATAGCCCCCAGACGCCCTACCGCTTCAGCATTGACCTGATATGCCAAGTCCGTTTCACTTTCGGCGCCATCAACCTTGGTATAAGCTGCACAGTTGACGACAGTTTCCGCTGCATCGACAGCTTGTTTTAGCTGTTGGTAATTGGTAATGTCAAATTCCGGCAAATCAAATGCCCTAACATCAAAGCCCTGCTGCTTGCAGATTATCGCCAGGTCTGTGCCAAGCATTCCCCTGCCGCCCAAAATGGCAATCCTGGTATCATTAGTTACCATTAGAGCCTCCGGAAATGCGGTAATTTGTCAGGCCGAAGGTCTTTAAGTCTGGGATAGTTTGCATCTTTGGGTGATAAGACGGGCTCCTTTATAGGCCAGTCGATGTTAAGGTCGGCGTCATTCCAGATGATGCCATTTTCCGTCTCCGGATTATAGAAATCGGTGCACTTATATGAAAAAACTGCCGTCTCACTTGTAGCACAATATCCATGAGCAAAGCCCGGCGGAACGTATATTTGTCTGTGGTTCTCATCGGAAAGGACTTCACTAATCCAATGACCAAAAGTCGGAGAGCCCAAGCGAATATCGACAGCAACATCCACAACCTGGCCCGATAAAACCTGAACCAATTTACCTTGTGATTGAGGGTATTGAAAATGTAAGCCGCGCAAAACTCCTTTTTTGGAAAATGAGACATTGTCCTGCACAAATGGGCCCTGGATACCGGCGTTCTCGTAACGCGTGCTGTTGAAGGTCTCTAAAAAGAATCCTCTTTCGTCAGAGAACACGTCCGGCTCTAATATGAGCACTCCCGCCAGTTTCGTCCCTTCAGCATTCATGTTATCATGATACCTTGACTAATATTTCTTTTCTTATTTCGGGGGCTCTTTTATAACCAATTCATTAGCCCTGTTAAGCGAATCGAATGTCCCGGCATCCGTCCACCAGCCTTCGAGTATATCATAAGCCAACCGGCCTTTTGCAATATAAGCGTTGTTAACATCGGTGATTTCAAGTTCGCCACGACCTGATGGTTTGAGTGTTTGTATAATGTCAAAGACTTCAATATCATAAAAGTATATACCAGTTACAGCATAATTCGACTTGGGCTCTTTCGGTTTTTCCTCAATACCAATAACCCTGTCGCCGGAAATTTCAGCAACACCAAATCGTTGAGGGTTCTGAACCTGCTTGAGTAACAGGCGTGCGCCGGTCTTTTGAGAGATAAATCTGTCTGCATATTTTTTGAGGTTGTTTTCAAAGATATTATCGCCGAGTATAACAGCCAGGGGTTTGCCCTGAGCAAAATTCTCAGCCAGTCCTAATGCCTCAGCGATTCCGCCAGCTTCATCCTGCACTCGGTATGTAAAATGACAGCCAAAGTTTCTGCCGGAGCCAAGCAGTCCAACAACATCGCCCATATGCTCAACACCGGTTACAATCAATATTTGTTCAATGCCGACTGAAATTAGTTTTTCTATGGGATAATAAATCATAGGTTTCTTCCCAACGGCAAGCAGATGCTTGTTTGTAACCTTTGTCAGCGGCATAAGCCGCGACCCAGTACCGCCGGCAAGAACAAGGCCTCTTATATCCATATTCACATCCTTTGTTTTTTTGCCACAAAGGCACCAAGGCACGAAGTTCCTTCTTTATATAGTTAACTTCTTGGTGTCTTCGTGCCCCGTTAGAAACTGACGTCTTACTTCTAACGGGGCGTGGCTAAACTTCCTTACAAGTCTATTACAATTTGGAGATTTTAAATCCCACAACCACTAATGTCAACCCTCGTATTTGGTAATTTGTTAAACGGTAATTGGTAACTGGTGATTGGCACGCCGCAGGCGGATTTAACCATTTAACCAGTTACCATTTAACCAATGAGGTGATAAAAACCATTGACAGGGTGTTGGAAGATATTATATTATGGCGACTTAAAAATTTTGGGAGTGTAGCTCAGCTGGTAGAGCAACGGCCTTTTAAGCCGTAGGTCTTGGGTTCGA
>CAZUPG010000108.1:0-6028 GCA_964622085.1 uncultured Pirellulales bacterium
GCAGCATCAATAATCTGGCTGGTTATGCCCGTCTTTATCGTCGGGATGCTGCTCTATACAATAGCCATAACAGCAGCAGCTCTGGCTTATGTAAAGCACCGCAATACCGAAGTTATGGATTATGACCGTGTCCTCACCGCCGAACACATCAAGAGTATATTCGTCATCGAAAAAAAGAAACTCGATGACCTGAAAAGTGTTGTTTTCATAACAGCTAACAACAACCAGGTGCCCCTGCCCGCTCCCAAAACACGTGACTTTTTCGGCTATAAGGCGGCTTATGACATTTTAAGCGATGCCAAGTGGAAAAGGGCAAGCAGTATTATTTTCTCGCCGGCGCCGCAAGGATATAACGTCACTTACTATGTTGATGGTGCTGCGTTGAAACAGCCAACGAAACCGGCAAACCAAATGGAATATCTCATTCAATTTCTAAAGAATCTTGCCGACTTAGATGCCAGGGAAAAACGAAAACCACAAAAAGGAAAGTTCAGCGTCTGCCGAGAAAAAGATAAGACCGACGAGTGGGAAGTAAGCACCGCCGGCTCAACCGCTGGAGAGCAAATCAAGCTCAAACAAATAATCAAACAGGGCGAAACAAGGTTAACCGATATCAGCTTAATGCCCGAGCAGTACAAGCAGCTCAACAAATTTCAAGAGCTAAAGCAGGGCCTGTTTCTTATAACAGGCCCCGAGAAAAGCGGTGTAACAACCACACTTTATGCACTGCTGCGAAACCACGATGCCTTCATTAATAATATAAACACACTTGAAAGACAACCTACCGTTGAGCTGCCAAATATAACTCAAAACGTTTACACTCTTAGCAACACCGGCACAACAACATTTGCCAAAAAGCTGCAGGAAGTAATAAGATTTGGTCCCGATGTCGTTGGTGTCGCAGACTGCGGAGACGGCGAAACGGCTCAGATTGCCTGTGCCGGAGCTAAAGACGGAAAAATCATATACGTTACTCTCAATGCGGACAGCGTGATGCAGGCGCTCGGCAGATGGATTAAACTGGTCGGTGACAGAAGGACCGTCGCCAGTACCTTGGTTGGTATAAGTAACCAACGACTACTCAGGAAACTTTGCAAAGAATGCAAGCAGGCATACACGCCGGATAAAGAGCTTCTCAGGAAGTTTAACATCGCGCCCGAAAAAACCAAAGTGCTATACCGAGCCGGCAAAGTTCTGTACGGCAAACGCGGCAAAGAAACAACCTGCGAAAATTGTCAGGGGACAGGTTATGTCGGCAGAACAGCCGTGTTTGAAATCATAGTCCTGAATAATGAGCTAAGAAGGGTTATAATGCAATCAAAATCATTATCGCAAATCGGCTCTCAATTCAGACGGGCTAACATGCTCTACCTACAGGAGCAGGCAATAAGAAAAGTCACTGCGGGGATAACAGATGTAAATGAAATGATAAGAATACTTTCAAAACATAAAGGGTAAAAACGAAAAAATCATTGTAACCACGAACCACAAAAGACCAGAGAGAACATAATGGCCAGCTTAATTATACTGTTAATCATTGCAGGTTGTGTCGCTTATCAGTATCTAAAAGGCACACTTGTCAGAGCATTTGCCACGATAATAATTACTATTTGCGCAAGCGTGGTTGCGTTCGGCTACTTTGAGGCATTAGCGGATGTATTCATCAGTCGCAGCACCGACACCGAACAAACTGCACTTGTATCGTGGGCACAGCCGCTCTGTTTTGCATTGCTATTTATTCTGAGCTTCGCCATCCTGCTGACAATTCTCATCTTCTTAACTCGCCAGCCGGTTGACATGGGAGTATTGCCCGAACGCATCGGACGCATTGTCTGCGGAATTTTCTCAGGCCTTATTCTATCCGGTATTTTGCTTACAGCACTTGCAATGGCCCCGTTACCAAATAAGTACCCTTACCAGCGATTTGACCAGAGTTACCCGGATGCTGAAAGGCCTAATAGGGTCCTGCTGAACGCCGACGGTTTCGCAACGGGCTGGTTCAGTATGGTAAGTAACGGCAGTTTTAGCGCTATATCTAACAAAAAAAGCTTTGCTTCACTGCATCCGGCTTTCCTGGACCAGGTTTTCCTGAATCGACACACCGTCACAGACAAGATAACAACTATCACCAGCTCACAAGCGATAGAAGTTCCAAAGAAAGCCGGCTGGTACGCTCCTGAAGATATAAAAGATTCAGACGGCAACCCGCTGCAAAAAAGCGGATACGACGTCACAATCGTGCGGGTCGGAATAAAAAGAGCGGCGATAAGAGAGGCGGGAACATTCACACCTTCTCAATTAAGACTGGTTTGCAAACCAAAGAGCGATGCAGACCAGCTTACCGGAAAAGGTAAAAACACTTACCCCATCGGATACTTAGTAGCACAGAACCGGATACAGAAAAAGAAGCTAAACGACAAGATAACAATAGGGCGCCTTGGTCCCGGCGAAAAAGCGAAATGGATTGATTTTGGTTTTTATGTGCCTAATGGTTTTGTGCCGGTGCTGGCAGAATTCAAGTTAAACAGCATTACCGAGGTGGAGCCGCCCGTACCTGCAGAACAAGCACCACCGGTAATACCCTTCATAGAGAAAACCGAAAAATAAGAGTCGGAACCCACCGTAAAATCTGCCAAGAAGACAGCGGACGAATCTGAGGTTAAGTATAGGTTGCTTTCCGCCTGCGGCGGACTCGCAATGATTTACCCCATCAGAAAGAAAGTCCCGTCCTTTCCGCTGCGGCGCATCGCAACGAGTGGACAGAGTAAAAAATACATAGCGAGGGGGGGTAAAGTCTCTCCCAGGCTTTCTAACGGGGTTTACTTGGATACACTCTTAGCTGCAAATGACCAATTCTTCTAAATCCAACTCCATCAGATGCTCAAGATAAGCCTTCAATTCCTCTTCAGAAAAAAGGACAAGAAATCCCGGCTTGGCGCTTTTGTTGATTTCACCAATGCGGTCTATCAACTCCCTTTTACTCATACGCACACATCCTTCAACTCGTATCACTGGCAGGATGACCGTGGTACTTTATCCCCCAGTAACATACGCAATCTTGACTGCCGTCAGACAAGTATCGACAGAGTGAAGTTTTTTTCTTTAGCCGAGCCGTTGGCTGCAAAGGTAACGACCTATAAACCGAAACACCATATAGCCGAATTACTTTTGCCCGAACTACAATATGTAGAGCAAGTGAACAAACTGCCCCTGTCGCTCATTTAACTGTCCAATAAAATCGCATTCGGCGACAGACAATCCAGACTCAAAAAAATCACGAATTTTTTATTTTTTCAAATTTATAGCTGACACAGATGCAACAAAAGCAATCATTTAAGAAAAAGATTAAAACTACCTGGGATGGTTCATATCAGTTCGCCGAAGAGTGTTAGAGGTGAAGTCTTTGTAATTTTCACTTTTGCAAACTCTCCAGCCAAAGAGCTGGGGCCATTAAAGACTACGATGTAATCTGTTGTGGTTCTGCCAACCAGTTGTGGATTACCGTCAAATCGTATCACGGGCTTCCGGTTCGACTCGCTTCGCTTGCTCACCGCCCTGAGCGAAGTCGAAGGGCAGCCCGTGGTGCCACGTCCAGGATGGCCTTGGTACGTTTGCGGTTTTTTACTTAATCCTTCAACCAAAACTTTTACTTCTTTACCCAGAAAGTCTTTGCTTAGTTCATCACTTATATTTTCCTGTACCGCAAGCAGTTCTGTATTTCGCCTTTTCTTTATTTCCAGAGGGACGTTGTCCTTTAATCTCTTGTCTGCAATCGTGTCAGGCCGGGGCGAGTATTTGAAAATAAAGCAATTTTTATATCTTGCCTTGGTAACTAAATCGACCGTTGCCTGGAAATCCTCTTCTGTTTCGCCCGGAAAGCCAACTATAAAATCGCCTGCAATCACAATATCCGGCACAATAGACCTCGCCCTGTCAAGAAGCTCTAAATACTGGCCGGCAGTATAGTGCCGATTCATCGCGCGAAGGATTTTATCTGAGCCGCTCTGAGCCGGTAAATGCAGGTAATTACACACCTTCGGCAACTCCGCCATAACTCGTAAAATCTCATCTAAAAACTTTTCTGTCGGATAACTGGTAACAAACCTGAGCCATTCAATCCCTTCAATACTACTTGCCCTCTCAAGCAAATCAGCCAGACAATATGTTTTATCGCCGCTTTTATATTTATATGCGTTTACCCTCTGCCCCAATAGTGTTACTTGTTTTATCCCGGCATTAGCGAGTTTTTTGATTTGTTCGATTATCACTTCCGGTGGTCGGGAGATTTCCGGACCACGCACATAAGGAACGATACAATAGCTGCAGAAATTGTTACAGCCGCGCATCGCCCGAACATAGGCCTGACCCGGGACCTGCTTATCCTCAATACCGTAAACAGACTCGAATTCTTCAAGCGCCTGGGCTTGAATCTCTGATATTTCACGTATCTTTTCCGTTACTGCCAAACATTTTTTCTTTTCCTGCAGCGCTTGTGTTACAAACTCAGTTATTTTTGGTATCTGCGCCGGGCCACAGACTATATCCACCGCTTCGTGTTCGAGCAGCTTGCCACCGAGCCGCTGGGCCATACAGCCGATTACACCAACCACCACCTCAGGCCGATTTTTTTTGATGTGTTTTAGGTGCCCGAGATGTGAAAGGACACGCTGTTCCGCATGCTCGCGAACCGAGCAGGTATTTATCAAAACCGCATCCGTATCTTTTTCGTTATCAGCAATTTCAAACCCCGCATCTTTAAGCGCAGCGGATACCAGAGCCGAATCCAGCTTATTCATCTGGCACCCGTAGGTTTGGAGAAATACCTTCATAGTATTCCTCCAAACCTAAACACGGGTGCCCCCGCGCTTAGTTTTGCTGATGCAAAACTGCGGGAGAAACCAAAAGTCTTAATGTGTATGGTTCGAATGCTCATAATCATAGCGCAGCTACTTCGATAAAAGCGCATTGGCAATCACAAAAACCGCTGCGGCTAATGTTGTATAAGCAAATATTTTTTTTAGCCGCTCGGGGTTTGTTTTAACAGAAATTCGACCCCCTAATAGACCGCCCATTACAGCAACGCAAACCAAAGGAATACTCCATCGGAAATTGAAGTCGCCTGCGATTGTGTGTCCGGCAAATCCCATCAAAGCTGTCACCGCTACCATAGCTGAAGAAGTACCAACAGCTACCCTCATTGGAACACCGCAAGCTAATACCATAAGCGGTATCTTGAACGAGCCTCCCGAAATCCCGACCATTCCTGCGAAAAAACCCACCGCAGCGGTAAACGGAATCGCAGCCCAGAGATTTACACTATATTTATATTCGTCAAAGCAGCGGTTCCAATAGCCAAAACGTTTTTTATCGTGCAGGATATGTTCTCTAACCGGTTTTAACATAAAAAAAGCCGCCAAAACTAAAAGGCCGGCAAAAAGAAATTTTAGATAACACCCTGCAAAATAATGCGCAAAATAACCACCGACAAAAGCCATAATATCTGTCGGAGGGTCTATTACAAGTGCCAGTTTCCAATCAACGGTTTTGTGCTTGTGAAAAACCAACGTGGCAGCAATAGCTGTTGTCAGCAAAATCAGTTGTGCACTTGTCGCAGCGGCATTCATCGAAGCACCGGCCGCTATCAGTATCGGCACATAAAAATTGCCGCCTCCCCGGCCTACCATTGACATTAAAATGGCGAAAACAAATATACAAGCAGACACTATTACAATCTTAAGCATTTATATCTTCTCCCACCATGCAGTACTTGCACATATGGCCAATCAGAGCTTTTAATGTGTTCAGTTTGAGTATTCATAACCAAAGGAATAATATACAGGATTGGTGGTTAAAAATCAACTCGGCTGTTGTTTTGGTAGGTTGCGATTTAGCTTTCTCTGCGAATCTTTCAGGCGGTTCGACTCATCGAATCCCATAAGGATAATCGGAAAGGCGGTCTTATTATGAAACAATGGCTCATCCATATCAACCCACTTTCGGCAGAATTCACCGTCGGGCGTTGATGGAA
>CAZUPG010000109.1:0-5934 GCA_964622085.1 uncultured Pirellulales bacterium
CTAATAAAAAAGGCGTAGGCCTGATTAAATCAGGACCCACGCCCCATCCAACTAAAATGATTTCGGCTGTTCAAGTCGTAACAGCCTATTTGCGACATCCATTTTTTGTATAGGAAGGCTTGATAGAGATAAACAACAAGCTTTCTCACACCCATCCCTATGTACAATAGTCTATCCGAACAGGCGAGAGATGTCAAGAAAAATACGGCGTTTTTTTGGGAATGTTAGCTATTTAGCTAACCTGATTGTTGGCTGTGCTTTAAGTAGTCCAACAAATCGATGATTTGCCCTTTATCTCTGAATGGACCGCATTTTTCGAGTCCACAGGTTGTTTTTTTGAACTTTAGCGGTTATTCTTTTTAGTTGTTGCAGTGTATAAAATGATAAACAGATGCGCAGAATATTTCCCATCGGTATTTTATTATTAGCAGGCGTTGCGTTTGTTTTGGGAGTGAGTTCCTGCTTAACCCTGCAAGCTCAAGGGAAAGGACGACTTATGAATGAACAAGCTGAACCTATTTCGACACCAGGAGTAAACGACCTCACAATTACGGTTGTTTACGACAATAATCCATACAAAGAAGGCATAGAGACCGCATGGGGATTTTCGTGCTTGATAACAGGTACCGAAAAAACAATTCTCTTCGATACCGGTGGGGATGGTCAATTATTGCTTAACAATATGAAAAAATTAGCAATAGAGCCAAACACAATAGATATAGTTATTCTTTCTCACATTCACGGCGACCATACCGGCGGATTAAATAGCTTTCTTCAGAAGAATCCTGACGTTACGGTGTATCTACCAGAATCGTTTCCACAGAAGTTTAAAGATGATGTGAAAGTCCATAGAGCGAAGATAATGGACGTCAATCAATATTCGAAGATTTGTGAAGATGTGTATTCTACCGGTCAACTCGGGGTATGGATAAAAGAGCAGTCATTGATAATCCGGACAAAAAAGGGGCTGGTGATAATAACCGGCTGTGCGCATCCGGGTATTGTGAAAATTGTAGATGTAGCAAAAGATATAATGAAGGATGATATTCTTTTGGTGATGGGCGGATTCCATCTGGAATGGGTGACAAAAGGTAAAATTGAGAGAATCATTTCTGCTTTTAAGCAGATGGGTGTGCGATATGTTGGCCCCAGTCATTGTACCGGCGAAAAGGCAAGGGCCTTATTCGAAAAGCGCTTCGGCAGCAATTACATAAAAGTCGGCGCAGGAAAAGTAGTAACGATGGAGGAGTTATCTTAAAAAAAGAACCACTCAACCACCCGTCCTTCGTTAATACTACTGAGGGCAGGCAGCGGAGGTGAATATTTTACGTTGCCGTTCCGGCGACGGCTAAACAACCCGCACGAAACTGTTTGCTTGACAAATTATTATGAATTTTAGATAATGTAAATAGAGCATAGGAATCTACTTTCAGAGAGGGAAGGCTATGCGTTTGGTAGTAAAACAAGACGGCCGAAAAGTAAATGAGCTGCGATTCACCGCGGGTCCTGTTTACATCGGCAGAGGCGTGGACAGCCAGGTGTTTCTGCCTGACAGGTCGGTATCAAGGCAGCACGCAGTACTTTTTACGACACAGGATGGCAAATGGATGGTCGAGGACCTCGATTCAGCGAACAAGACGTATCTAAACGATAAGCAAGTCCACAAAGCTGAAATAAAGACCGGCGACACTTTACGTATCGTTGATTTTAGCATCGAAATTAATCTCGAAGGGGGTGCTGGGGCCGAAAAATCGATTCAATTGGAGGATACGCTCATACCAACTGCTCGCCAGCCCCAGATTATAATAAGAAAGCCGGATGTTGAGCATGCCCCGGATATAAAGCTGCCGGCTAAAAGGGCAAAAGATTTCTTAGAGGCCACCGAGGCGATTTGCAAGGCCAATAGCCCTGAAGAATTGCTCAACGTTATGTTAGATATTACATTAAGGCAGTTTGCAGCTTTCCATAGCTGGTGTGCTTTAAGGGACGAGCCGGCAGGGGAGATGACCTATCATTCTGGCAGAAGATGTGACGGCCAAAAGCTCGAACTATACCAAATAAAACTCAATGAAAAGACTACTCAGGCGGTTGAAAAAGGGCAGTTTTTACTTTTGCCACAGGCCTCGTCTCAGACTGGGCAGGACAAGATAGGATCTGCGATGATGGCGCCTATTGTCGATGCCACGGGCTGTTTCGGTGTGATATATGTCGATAACGCTGTGAACCAGCAGTGCTATAGTCTCAGTGATTTGGACTATCTGATGTTGGTGGCAATCCATACAGCGGCTATACTGGAAAACTTCTGACCTGCGGTCTTTGTTTTGAATGTTTTACTATTCGGGCTTTACCACATTATGCTCTTGAGCTTTTGTTGCATTGGGTTCTTGGGGCGTTTGCTCATCCTCCCTTCGGGTCTGAGCCTCAGGGTCGAAGACAAGTAAATCTGAAAGCTCCTTTGTCAGATTCTTTGCTTTGGCGTCAGCGATTTGGTAAATCCAGCCCTGATGTTTCTGAGAAAACTCTTTTGCCTTTTCCCAGGCAAAAAGTTTAGCTTCTTTTTCTTTCAACTGCTCTTCTGACTCGTCTTGCTTTGGCCTTTCGATAGTATCTGTAAAATCTGCCTGGCAGATTGCATACGTCTTATCATCTTTTTGAGCGATATCTAATGTATAGACGGCCGAATTTTTCAGTCGACATACAAATTTTGTATCAAACAGCAATCCTGATGTTTTTTTTATGACATCTTCAAATCTCAAATTTGTCAAAGCCCAGAAAACACTCTGGCCGTCGCTGGTTTTTAGCTTTTTGCCCTGCGGAGTGTTTTCCAGGACTATATCTTTGCCGTCTTCTGTCGTTTTTAGTGTATATTCACCGTTCGGAGAGCTGACTGTTACCGATTCGATATATTCGCGCTTGATGGAAGTGAGATTTTGCTCGATATAATTCATTGCCTGACTGCCAAAAAAGGGTGCACTCTGCGTAAGATAGACCTTATCACTCGATGCCTTATCACTCGAAAGCAGTCTTACGTAATTACCTCCTGTCGTCTGCCTTGTTTCACCCATGACAACACCTGCAAGAATTGTGGAGTTTGGTTCTGGTGTGAAAAGTTTGACAACATTGCGTGCCTTTTGTTCAGTTATTCCAAGGTCTTCGTGATTTTCCGGGTTGTCGGTAATAAATTGCGACCATTGGATTTGCTGACACTTTGAGAGCAAATTATTTATTGCGCTTACCTTGGCTGGGTAATTTTCCTTATTGGCAACGACAAATCGTCCTGCTATTCGCTTTAAGGTTACAATATTATTGCTTTTTCCAACAACGATACTGCCAATGCGAGTTGTATTAAGTGCCGGGACAAGATATCCGGGTTTTTCCGGCTCTGCCGGCCCACTGGCGATATGTGATTGAACTATAGCCAATATCACCATAACAACGGCGACAATAGCGAGAATCGCAAGTTTTTTGTCACTCATTTATAAGACTCCTATATTTTGGTAACCAGTTACCATTTAACCAATTACCATATCCTTAGGCATCGCTTGCGTGACTGATATAATGTCTCTTTCTTACACTTCGTCGGATGCTCAGGACTATAGCAATTATTAGGATGACAGCTGGAGCCATCAGTATATTAAAATTGCGAAGGGCATTGCCTAAATGCTCGGTTCTTTCGCGTCTTTTCAGTTTTATCTCGTTTAGCTGGCGCTGGGCCTTGTGCTTCTTAAATTCAATATCCCGCTGTTTCTGCACTATGGTACTGCCGATGACTTCTGCTTCTTCTGCTTTCGCTGAAGCCAGAATAGATTGTAATTCTCTTGTGAAGCCGGCAATCTGTGCGTTTAGTTTTGCTACCTCTTCGGCAGTTTCAGCTTCAGCCTGTTTTTCAATTTCGTCAACAACGATGAACGGCCGCCTGAAGTTGCCTCTGGACCTGATTGAAATCAGGTCGGTCGAACCGGTTAAATCATCAATTGCGTTAAGCATTAAAGCGCTATTGTCACCGAATGGAACCTTGCCAAAGATAGAAAAATCGCGATATGCTAATGTATTGCTTATGAAATCGACATCGGCAAAAACTACCACAGCGCAATCTTTCTCGGCTTGTATTAAACCCTTGATTTGTTTTTTGATTTTCTTAGTTTCATTCGGGTCTTCTGTTTTTTGCTCAACCTCGATTTCAATGCCGTCAGGAAAGCCGCTCTTGAAACGACCCGTAACCAGATAAGCCAATGACACCGGCTTAAATCCTACGGCGAATCTGCCTTGAAGTTTCGAGTGGTCCAGGAACATCAGTTCATACGGACCGCTTACAGTAATGCTATTGCCCTGATTGGTTGTCGTGAGAAGCACGGTTCGTTCGATATTCGCCGCTTCTATTTGGTTTGAGTCCTCAATCTCTTTCAATGTACCGGCGAACAAAACTCGTAGGTCATTAAGCTCGGCAGTAATAACATTGTCTTTGTTAAAACATCCGGACCTGAGACCGAGAAAAGTGATGACATCTTCAAATCGACGATTTGGGCCGACAGGTGCAGCCAACATCAGATTTCTGTCGCCGGCAAGTGTATTCTCCGGCATTTCAAGGCCCCAGGTTCGTAACAGTACGTTTAGATTAGAACTCTGCGAAGCTGATACACCCATTTGCATTGCCATTTGATTGGGTCTGTCCACAATGCAATGGGGGTCAACGCATACAATTGTTCTGCCGCCTTTGAGGACAAACTGGTCTATCGCAAAGACGGTTTGTTCCGGCAGCTCTTTGGGATGAATAACCAGCAGAATATCAATATCATTTATGTCATTAATATCTGTGGGGAGCCGCTTTACTTCGTACTTTCTGCGTAACTGCTCAACGAAAGTCCAGGGTGGCTGGGTCGGTTGACCCTGCATCATTCTTAGCTGAGCCATATACTCGCTAATGTCTTCACCCATTACCGGCAGAGAGCTTAGTATTCCTATCTTCTTCTTTTCACGTGTGATTGCGGTGTCAACAGAAGAGCTTATATCATACTCAACGAAATTCTGTCGGTCCGGCGAAAAGAATTTTATAACCTTTTCGACTCCGAATGGAGTCTGCACCACCAGGCCGAAGAAAAAGTTCTCCTCCTGAGTTATAGGATACCTGTCCAGGCCATATCGCAATGCTTGCGCTTCATCATTAGAAAACGGCCTCGGGTCGATTATTTGCAGCTTAATCATCCCTTTGGCTGCTGCTACATATTCTTGAAGTAATGCTTTAACGAACTCGTAATAATTGTTGAAATACTTAATCTGGTCCGGCGCTTTCAAAGTAGCGGTTTTTGCATAGTAAAGCTTCATCGTTATTGGCTGATGAAGCTTGGCTAAAATTGCCTTTGTTCCATCTGAAAGCGTATAGAGCTTTTGGTCGGTGACATCAACTTTCAGGCGTTTGCCAATGTTTTGACAGATGCTTATTGCATTGAAAGTAATTACCAAAACAAGCAGCGCAGCTGTAATCGCTCGTATCGTTCTGTTGACTCTGTGAGAAATTTGTCGCTTTTGTGCCATACTGTTATACATCTCCTAAAAGTGCAGAGTACCTAAAGTGTAAAGTGCCTAAAGTGACGCGCAACGTCATTGCGAGCGACCTGTCCTCCGCAGCCTTGGCGAAGGAGGAAGCGAAGCAATCTTAAACCTCACCAAGGAGATTGCCACGTCGCTGCGCTCCTCGCAATGACACTCCATGTAACTTTAGCTCACTTTAGCCACCTTAGCTCACTTTTATTCTCCTTGTATATTCGTGGGCCCGTCGCACAATTTCCTGCGGCTTTCTTAGCCGGCCTTGGTTTGGTCTAAAAGAATACTGCTGGCAACGAGCCATCCGGCAATCAGCAGCACAAAGTAGGACAGGTCCTTGAACTCCAGCACTCCCTTCTGGATAGACTCAAAGTGTGTTTGAAAACTCATATT
>CAZUPG010000110.1:0-5922 GCA_964622085.1 uncultured Pirellulales bacterium
ATTATTTCTGTTCATTCTCTTAACTTTATCAATTTGCTGAGCCGGGAGTTCCATTGACAGGCCCCTCTTGCCAGTTATCAGGGTCACTAGAACTTCCTTGTGGGTCAATTCTGGCTAAACTTTTTCCATTATCATCCCCGCCCCAGTCGTCATCGTACGTAACACTATCGACTGTTGCACTGCCGTCAGTAACGACTATTGTGCCTTTATTATTTGAAAGCCCGTTACCGATTTGATTGTCATCAACACTGAGTCTGGTTGCATCTGCATCCACGAAGGAGCTTGCCACAGAAACATCGTCGAGCAACAGTACGCCCTGGTTGGTGTTTTTGGTTGTTTCAAAATAAATCCTCACCTTCCGGCCGGCATAAGCCGTAAGGTCCATCTTGTGGCAGGTCCAGTCCGAATGCATCTGACCTGAGTAACCGGTGGCAAGGATATGATTGTTCCATCTGCGTAGCGTTACTGTTATTTGCGTCTGGGCAACTGATGCGGTTGTCATTTCCCAGAAAACAAATAAACAACTATTGAGGTTGTTTGGAATGCGAATATCCTGGTACAGCCAGGCACTGCCTGATTTCTTTTTTCGCAATTTCCATTTACCACTATGTGCGCTCCCTTTTTTTCTTTCCCAGCTATTGTGTTTTTTCCATGCGCTAAGGTCCTTCTTTTCAAAACCTCCGTTAGTTACTCGCTCGTCATAGACCTGTGTGCTTTTTGCGGTTATCACCGCATAGCCGTTTGCCGGGATTGTCATTAAGCAACTGCCAAACTGCGGGTGTACCGTTATTGAGTCATCCTTAGCCGGGTTATTTGTATATATTTTCCAGCCGGTTACATCTACAGCGTCATCGGTCAGATTATAAAGCTCAACCCATTCATATTTTTTCTCGTCTTTGGCCTTGACCTTGGGGTGATACATAAACTCGTTAATCACAACGGACTGAAAATCTTTATGTAAAAAGGCCCTGCTTAAGAGTGTGAAGCTGTTTGTGCCATCGGTGAGCGTCGTCTCAATTTGCACAGATTGAATGCTTCTGGTCGGGACAGAACCGGTTAATGCATTGCCGTTTATATCGTAGCAGGTAAAAGCAAGACTGCTTACAGAGCCGGTCAACGCACTTAAAGAACCCGGCTGGCCATACTCAAGCTCACTGGTCAGTGTATTCAATTTGAACTGTTTAGCTACACCATCAACATCGGTAAATGTTATGTCACCTGCCTGGTCGGTTGATGGGCTTACAGCACTAAACGCCTGTGCCTGGCGCAGAGTACGAACCATCTGCTCCATTGCCGCCTGGCCGTCCTGCAACAGAGTTGAACGGTCGCTGCCGAGTTTCCAGTCCTCATAGCTGTAGCGAACCAGTCCAACTAAGGCAGCAGCAACCAAAGCTATCATGCCGGCCACCAGTATCACTTCAACCAACGTGAAAGCCTGACAGTATTTAACGTATTTTTTAACTTCTTTTTGCATATTGCGTTGTCAAAGTGACCATAATTTCATCTGTTCCCAGCGAACCATTCTCATCAGCATCGTAACCAACCGAAACACCAATAATCTTCAGTGTCGAGCTCACATCCGTCGATGTTCTGTTTGCAAGGTAATTGTCCCCAAGGCTGCTTGGCCAGATGGTAAAATCAGTCTCAAAAGATTTTCGAAGAATGTTTTTTATTTTTTCCATCTCAGCCTCTGCCAGCAGGGTGGACTTTACCCTTCGCTCTATCTCCAGACTCATAGCCAGGCTGTCGGCGGCATACAAAATAATAGGAACAATGGTTCCAGCCAGTATCAGCACTGAGGCCAGAACCTCAACAAAAGTAAACCCGCCACGCGTATGGCGGGTAAAACCTTTTTTCTTTATTTCTCTCATTGGACTGTTATTCTTCCTATGGGCGTAACTGTTACAACTGCCACTTCGTCTGATTTTGAAAATTCCACCTCCAACGTGTGAGAAACCGATAAATTACCTAATGGTGTAAACCGATATGTCCTGTCCCCACTACGGTCAACACCTTCAGGTAATGCTATTGGCCCTTTTACCGCATCCGATGTATCGGCATTGATAAGCGAGTATGTATATGGCTGTGACGGCGATAGAACTACCTTGTATCCACTGCTGTTGCTGCTGGCATGCGTTATGGCAAGTGATCTGGCAAGTTTCAGATAGTCAGAAAACTGCCGAGCGGCAGTTTCGGCCTGCACCTTGCCCATTGTGTCCCAGCCGACCCTGGGAATCACAATACTCACCAGTATTGCTAACAATACCACAGTCAGGGCAAGTTCAATCAGGGTAAAACCTGTCCTAATTTCATTAGGTTCTCGCTTCATTTTTAAGGATGGCTATGAGCAGTTATTGTGCCTCCTGTAGCGCCTCCGACATACACATATGGGAAGGAAGCAACGCCACCGTCGGTACTGAAAGGACAGATCGGCAGCCCGTGTGGAAAATACGTAGTGTTGAGAACGTCTCCTATCACGGTCGGGTATGTCCCATTGTGTTGTATCGCATAGCGCTCAATAGCACTTATCAGATTGGCACGGTTAGCGTCGCACTTGGCGACACTCGCCTCGTGAGCTGACGAAGCGATTCTGGGAATGACTATCGACGCCAGCACCGCAATAATCACGACCACCAGCAGCACCTCTACCAATGTAAAACCTTTTCTCGCTATCATCATAATTTTCTTTCTAAATACCTGCTTTTTTAATTATGAAACCTGTCAGAGCAGGCGACTTTCCAGGATTCCTACTGTTACATCATTTACGTATCATTTTCACTACATCGAAAATGGGTAAATATATGGCCAGTAAAATAAAACCTATAACCATGCTCATAACTACCATCAGCATCGGCTCTATTTTTATAACCAGTCTTTTTATTCCATCATCAACATCCTGCTCAACTCCATTGGCAAACTTGCTTAACATTTCACCGAGCTTTCCTGCCTCTTCTCCGGTTGAGAATGCATGGACGACTGTCTGTGGGAAAAACCCGTGCAGTTTTACTGCCTCAGTAATTGTGCCTCCGCGTTTTATATTGCGCTGAATCATACTGACCGCTTCTGAGGCAACGGTATTATCTGCGACGTCCATGGCGATGGTTATGGCCTCGGATAACGATATGCCGGCTGAAACCATAATGCTCAGGGTGCGGATAAACTTAAGCAGTACAACCTTGTGATAAACCGGCCCTATCATTGCCATTGACAATTTCGATTTGTCCAGCCGGTCCTTTACCGCGGGTATTACTCGAAGCTTTTTGTATAGAGCACAAAACCCGACAGCAAAAACAATTATTGACGGGAAAATATAACCGGCGTTATTGCTGATAGTAATAAGTGCAGTCGTAGGCCCCGGCAGCGGTACGCCCAGCTTCGTATAGACTTCAGAAAAAGCAGGTACAACAACTATCATTATCACCGTGACAACCAGGAAAATCATAACCACGACAATAAGTGGATATGCGAAGGCCTGGCGGATTTTTCTTTTCAACTCGTACTGCTTTTCCATATATGCTGCCAATTGCACAAGCACATAATCAAATTTGCCCGCAGCTTCACCTGCCCTGAGCAGATTGACAAAAAATGAAGAGAAGACCTTCGGGTGTTTGGAAAAAGCATCCCCTACATTGCTGCCTTGCTCTATTTTCTGGTGTATATCTTGCAAAGTATCCGAGAGGTTTTTACTCTCGTTTTCCTGGGCCAGTGAAGATAAGCAGTCCATCAGAGGCAGACCCGCCGTGTACATCACGGAAAACCGTCTGCACATATTGACCAAATCGACCAGCTTTATTCTTTTACGGTGGCCGAATATCTGGTTGGTTTTTTGCGGCCTGACCAAATCAACCGTATATCCCATCCGCTTAAGGTTTGACCGCACCTGGTTCTCGTCATCAGCATAACAGGTGCTCGTCAGCATCTTGCCATCATCAACCGCATGTGCTGTATATTGATACTGGCTCATTAAAACCTCTCCGGTGCTATTACCCGCTTTACTTCCTCAACGCTTGTTTTACCTTCTGATACTTTCAACAATGCAGAATCCAGCAGCGTTTTCATTCCCTTCTCTACTGCCATCTTCTTTATTTCCAATGCACTTTTGTCTGCCAATATTGCGTTTTGAATGTCATTATCTATTTTGAGAATTTCGAACACAGCTTCTCTGCCGCGGAAGCCGGTGTCGTAACAATAATGGCAGCCTTTACCGTGAACAAATCCTCCTGCGGGAGGCTTATCAATTCCCAGGAGTCTCAGCGTTTTTTCGTCTGGTTGATAATGCTCCTTGCAGTCAGGACAAATCTTTCTGACCAGTCTTTGTGCTCCTGCCACCACAACGCACGATGATATAAGGAACGAAGGAATGCCGAGTTCTCTCAACCTGGTGATAGCTGTTACCGCATCGTTTGTATGCAGGGTGCTTAAAACAAGATGGCCGGTCAGAGCGGCCTGAACGGCAATCTCGGCGGTTTCCAAGTCTCTTATTTCGCCGAGCATTATTATGTCCGGGTCCTGTCTGAGTATCGACCGCAAGACCTGCGCGAATGTTTCGCCTATGGCAGGGTCTATCTGTATCTGGTTGATTCTATCTATCTGGTACTCAACAGGGTTTTCGATTGTGATAATGTTTTTCTCAATTGCATCGAGGCTGCGAAGCATAGCGTATAAGGTTGTGGTCTTTCCGCTTCCCGTCGGTCCTGTTATAAGAACCATTCCGTAGGGCCTGCTTACGGCACCTTCGACCAAAGCTATCTCTTCGGTGCCAATGCCCAGTGTAGCCAGGTCTATCAACATGCTGGTTTTGTCGAGGATTCGCAGAACTGTCTTTTCACCGTCTATAGTCGGTACAACCGAGACACGCAGGTCGTAATTATTTTTCTTGTAGTTGAGATTAATGTGGCCATCCTGGGCCTTGCGTTTTTCGGTTATATCCAGCTTGGCAAGGATCTTCAGGCGGGAGACGACTTCTTTTCTTACCGCAGCAGGAATCGTCAGACAATCGTGCAAAATGCCGTCAACCCTTAATCGGACAACCATCTCATCGTTGGACGGCTCAAAATGAATATCACTTGCAAGCGAGCCTATGGCGTCCTTGATTATGGAATTAACAAGCCGAACGACTTGACTTGCATCGTCCGAAGTGGCCAGGTCTTCAATTCTTTTATCACCCTCCAGCGTAGGTTCGGAATCGAATTTGGCGTCAATAAGATCTTGCCTGGTCATCTGCTCAGCACCGTAATGCTGACTAATGGCTTTTATGATCTCTCTTTCGGTGGCTACCACCGGCTTTACATTGAAACCCGTTACCAGGTTTATCTCGTCCAGTGTGGGCAAATCCAGAGGGTTGGTCATTGCTACATAAAGCGTATTTTCTTCAAGCTTCACAGCGATAACGTTATGCCGGGTAACGAGCCACTGCGGCAAAAGCCGAACTATATGCGCTTCTAACTGCGTTTCAGAAAGCTTGATAAAATCAAAGCCGTGCTTTTGAGCAATCAACCTTGCCATTTCCTCATCTGAGGCAACTGCACTTCCAACAAGTACCGTTTGCTTGGTGTCGGCTTGCTGCGCAGCAGATACGCTTACGAGCGATTTGTTATCTACTTCTATCCCCACAAAAACCCCCAGAAGGTTTAATGTTACCTGGGGCTTAAACAATACTTTTGTTATTTCAGCCCCAGTATTCAGCCCCAGTATTCAGCCCCAGAGCACTACCAAGAATATAAATTTTGAAAAAACACTTAAGTTTATACAAAACGCCTCGATAAAGATTTGGGTAAGTGTTTTCAAAATTTATACATACAACCCACTTTTCGTCAATTTTGCTTACTAAGTTTACATCGAATTTTCGCGCAAGGTATTGGGTTTCTAAGGCAGGTTATAGGGCTTGCGTGACCGAATCTCTCTGGCAGCAGGATATAAAAG
>CAZUPG010000111.1:0-3662 GCA_964622085.1 uncultured Pirellulales bacterium
GGCGACGGTTTGCAAAACCGTTATTCGTCGGTTCGAATCCGACCGCCGCCTGTCTGTTTTCCCCTTTAAGCATAAGAATCAATATTATGAAAGTAAGCATTGAAAACAAGATTATAGAACTTATCGAAGGTGATATTACCGAAATGCAAACCGACGCTATCGTTAACGCAGCCAATGCTCAACTGATTTTGGGTGGCGGAGTGGCTGGGGCCATTAGAAGAAAAGGCGGCCCTACAATCCAGCAGGAATGTAACAAAATAGGTGGAACTTTCGTAGGTGGTGCGGTGATAACCGGCGGCGGAAATCTGAAAGCAAAATACGTGATTCACGCTGTTGGGCCTCGGATGGGTGAAGGAAACGAAGATGAAAAGTTAAAAAATGCGACGCTTAACTCACTTAAGGTAGCTGATGAAAATAATCTAAAAAGCATTTCTTTTCCTGCGATTAGTACCGGTATCTTCGGCTTTCCCATCCAGAGATGTGCCGAGATAATGCTCAGAACAACTATCGATTATCTTAGTAGCCAAACCGGTATTGAAAAGGTTGTCTTTTGTCTCTATGGCCAGGATAGCTATCAGGTTTTCGAGAGTCAACTCAAAAGGGAAATTGCAGAATGAATCCCGTTAGACATTCACAGGACGAGAAATCATGTGTCTCTAATAAGCAAGAGTATGTGAGGAGATAGAAATGTCTAACGGGATGAAGGCGATGGTGTTGACTAAAACTGCTCCTGCTGAAGAGAAGCACTTGCAGATGGTTGATTTGCCGGTGCCGAAACCAAAAGAAGACGAGATACTCATTAAGGTTTCGGTATGCGGGGCCTGTCACACGGACCTCGATGAAGCTGAAGGAAGATTAAAGCCGAGCAAATTTCCTATAGTGCCGGGTCATCAGGTAGTAGGAAAAGTGGCTGATAAAGGAAAGGCCGTGACTAAATTTAATCTTGACGACCGCGTGGGAGTTACCTGGCTGTATTGGGCCTGCGGCAAGTGTGATTTCTGCAAAACAGGCAGGGAGAACCTTTGCAAAAGTGCCAAATGGACCGGCAAGGATGCCGACGGCGGATACGCAGAGTATATGAAAATCTGCGAGGATTTTGCATACCATATTCCTGAGAGGTTTTCGGACTCGTCCGACGAGTCGGATGCCGAGGCGGCCCCGCTTTTATGCGCCGGGGTAATCGGATATCGAACCTTGCGGCTCGCTGAAATTACAGATGGTGAAAATATCGGCCTGTTTGGGTTCGGGGCTTCGGCCCATATCGTCATTCAGATAATCAAGTACAAATTTCCTAATAGCCCGGTTTATGTCTTTACGAAAACTGACGAGCACGCACGATTAGCCAAAAAGCTGGGAGCTATCTGGACCGGCCGTTCTGGAGATACACCTCCTGCGAAGTTAAATAAGGTTATGGATTTTACGCCGGTAGGCGAGTGTGTCCGTGATGCTTTGGCTGTTTTGGAAAGGGGTGGACGGCTGGTGATAAATGCAATACGTAAGGAGACACCAGTTCCTGCTCTGGATTATGCCGAGTATCTCTGGCTGGAAAGAGAGATAAAAAGTGTTGCTAACGTTACACGGCGAGATGCCGAGGAATTTCTGCCGTTGGCTGCTAAAATTCCGATATTTCCAACCATTGAGGAATTTCCGCTGGCCCAGGCCAACGATGTTCTGTTAGCTATCAAACATTCGAAGCTTCGAGCCGCCGGTGTTCTAAGGGTAAGTTTATTGGTGGGGTTATGACCCCACCCTACTGCTAAATGACCCCCGTCGCAAGCGACGGGGCTAAACGTTGAATTTCCTTATTTTTAGGATAGACGATGTAGAGTTTTTCCGATATATTACTTAAAGAACTTTGTGGGTTTTCAGAGAAAAGGCGGTAAAACTTTTTAGCAGGTGCGGTAATGGCACTGGAGACTAAATTTAATGTCTTTGAGATATTGCAAATAGCAGAGGAAATCGAACATAAGGCCGCCCGGTATTATCTTAAAGCGGTGGAATTGTTCGATGACTCGGAACGCCATGATATGCTTTATAAACTTGCCAATTGGAGGGCTAAACATAAAAAGATTTGGGCGAGGATGAGAAAAAGATATTCTGAGAAGACCGGCGAGTTCGGGCACTTCGACCCTGACAATTATGTACTGTCAAATCCTCAGGTAATGGCTGACCTTACATCGTTTGCTGCCAAGCCGGGCTCTTTAGAAAGGTTAACCGGCAGGGAAAGTAAAAAGGAGTTATTAAAAGATGCTGTCAGTAGGTCGAATGAGACCGTCATTTTCTATCAGGGTTTGAAGGATTTTGCCCGCGGCCCCGCCAGCGAAGATATAATCGATAAGCTCATCAAAGAAGAGACCAGGCATATGCACCTCGTAGGCGAACAATTGAAACAGTTATAGTTGAGGCCACGTCATCCTGAGCGAAGCCTGCACTGAGCACGGTCGAAGTGCCGAAGGAGCTATTGTAAACTGTCATTCCTGCGCAACCTGTCCTGAGCAAGGTCGAAGGAGCAGGAATCCAGTTTTCAAAAAGTAGGGTGGGGTCTTGCCTGTGGTGAGCTTGTCGAACCATACCCCACCAATTCTCTCGAACACCAACAAAATATTTATTGCTTAGGCCCCCATCTTTCCAAAACCGAGTCCCAAAAACTCTTTGTGAATATGTATAATACTTTTTCAAATATCTTACCAATACAGGTTGGTATCCACCAGCGTTTCGCAGGAGTAGCATTTTGCTCTGTTTCCGCTGGCTTTTTCTGTGATGGTTGTACACCAGCATTCTCGACACGGTCAACCTCCTTGATAAATTCATCTATGGCCTTAATCTGGCTCTCTGTATCGGTCACGATTATGTTACTTTTGCTTGGAAAGGAAGATAACGAACCATACTTTGAAATGAACCTCCTCAAAGCCGACTCAACTTCTTTGACACCTGCGTACCTGATTCGATAAATTCTGCGGACAATCCTTTCAGCTACCTGTTCAATTTCATCAGCCGGCGCCACTCTTATCATATTCTTGTCTGCTATGTACCTATAGCCGTATGCCGCAAGAATATTGTCCAGCGCTTCTTTCAGCGGCACATCTGTGAGCTTAACTGTTACACTGCCTGTAACTGCAGGGCTTTTAACGATGTCAACGTCCGCCTGGTCGGCCATCAGCATTAACGCATCCTCTATAGCAGTGTTCCTGAACTCGACACTTATCTTTCTTTTCAGCCGTTTCTCAAGGTCACTGGTCATTGTAGTCCTCTACCGCACTTGGTCTGTTATAGGTATGTTTTTTCTCATAGGGATTAGCTTATTTTATAAGGTCTTAAAAGTCAAGATTTTAGACCATTTTTCTCTTGACTTGCCAAACACAGAGCGTATAATAAATAGTGGCTTTAGAAGGAGCTAAAGCACGGTAAGGAGCAGCGGGTATGTGAATCCCTTTTGACCGCACTGCGAAACAATAACAATTTTGAGACGGTGTGATGAAAATGAAAAAGCATTGGATTTTGGTAGCAATGTTAGGGACTTGTGTCCTTTGGACAGCTAAGGCTTGGGGAGTCGAGAACTTCAGTTCATATTCTAACGGAGCCGGTGGCCAATTCGGACAGGTTGGTGGTGAGCCATTCTATTCATATTCTAACGGAGCCGGTGGCCAATTCGGACAGGTTGG
>CAZUPG010000111.1:3762-5898 GCA_964622085.1 uncultured Pirellulales bacterium
GCCATTCTATTCATATTCTAACGGAGCCGGTGGCCAATTCGGACAGGTTGGTGGTTACAGTGGTTATAGTGGTTATCGTGGTGGCACTGGGGACAAAACGATAGGTGGTGGGGTTATGACTACAACCAATTCAAAGATGACTAACGACTGGTTGGAGTTCGACTATGCCAAACTCAGGCGTAACAACGACCAATTAAAGCGTGATTCAGCGGTGCAGCAAATAGAACAGAGAAATCGAGAAATCGCCGAACAAGAAATGGCCGAAGACTTGGCACGTCACCAAGCTCGGATGAGATATGAGTTAGCTGAACAGAAAAGGAAAGAGAGGATTCGGCAAAGATACGCAGCAATCCACGCACAGCAAGCTAAACTGCCATCACCATCAGCGGGGACAGTAACTGGTATTCTCTATAGTGAGGACAAACCATCGGCAGTAGTTAATGGAAGGATAGTCCACATAGGAGACACGATACACGGCGTTAAAGTCGTTAAAATACACCAGGAGAAATTGGTTAATGTTAAAGGAAAACATTATTCAAAACGCCTAGAAACGGCAAAAGTTGAATTTGAGAAAAATGGTATCAGGTGGACTCAAGGTTTACAAGAACCACCAGCACCGTATTGGGAATAAGTCGAATCTGCTCAACAATTACTGCCGGGCTTTTGTGCGGTGATGTGGTTCGACTCTTTCGACTACTTCGACTCCGCTCAGTATAAATACGCTCAAGACAGGTCTGCTCACCACAGGTTGAGAAGAAGAAAATGCTAACCGCGGATTACATTTATCCACCTTCGGCGGACGGAGTCCACTGATTTATAGCTCATTTTTTTGCCACAAAGACACGAAGTCGCGAAATTGAAAAATAAATATATTGTAATCTTGGTGCCTTTGTGCCTTTGTGGCTAATCTTTATTCTCTGTGTTCTCGGTGGTCTCTGTGGCTAAAAAAATCATCGGCTGCGGATTAGTTGATTATTGTCATATTTGACGTGAGGCAGATTCGTTTTTATCTCCTCGATGAAACGCAGGCCATCTTTCCAGTAGCCGGCGGTGGGTTTCAAATCAGCGCCGAAGCCGGCAAAGTAGCGGTTTATATTATAGACTAAAAGTTCCCGCAAATATTTACTGACCATCGATGCCAGCGATACCGGCAAATATAGGTCATCTGCGCGGACAACAAAGTGCAAACGCATAAACTTGTCCGCCGCTTGCCCGCCGTCTGTTTGGTGGGTTCGTCTGGCGGATTTGCCGTTAGCTTGTAATTCATAGCTGCTGTTTTGCTGGCTCTCGCGGAGAATCTTCAATTTCATATCCGGAAACATCAGCTGCAGGATTTTCCGATATCGAACTCGCCCGCCCTGCCGGTCAATCATAATCTGTAAATCATCGCCTTCAAAATTATCAAAAGCGTTCTTTATAAGTCGTGATGTAGCTGTAAAAAGGACATTAGCTTTATTTTTAACAGAAGCCACCATCTTGTTATAGTAGGCAACATCCAGACAGCGGCTTTTTAGCTCTAATAATTCAATGCCGTTTGCAGACAGGTCGTCAGACAGAACTTGTGAGACTATCGCTATGTCGGCTTTGTCAGCGGTAAGCATCTGGCTATCAACTTTTTTATACCACGGATACTCACTTAACTGTTCGATACAATCCGGACATAGCAGTTCCAGAAGTTCGGTCAGCGTGGCCGGTTCTTCGCCAAGACATTTTAAGGCGGCAAGAACTGTCCTCTGGAGGTGCTTTATGCCGAGTGACTTGTTATGGGCTTTTTTACTGTCGGCGATGAGTAGCCGGCCCGCAAGATGCCTTCGCTTGTCAGCCACACTTTTTCTTAAGACCTGCCACAGGTCAGATGTCAGAAGATGATGCGGAAGCGAAAAAGTGCTTGACGATACTACTAACGGGCCAAGAATCGGCCCAAAGCCAGCCTCATCAATCCCTACAAGTGTTACCATTGCTGCCACTCCTTCTATCCGTAAGAAGTGTAAAGTGACTAAAGTTGAAAGTGCCTAAAGCTCATTGGTGGGGTTACGACCCCACCCTACTATCCTCTAACTCACTAATTCTTGCCTGCGATTTACTATCCCCGGTGCGACTCGAACGCACAACCTCTGGCTCCGGAGGCCAACGCTC
>CAZUPG010000112.1:0-5858 GCA_964622085.1 uncultured Pirellulales bacterium
AGGCGCGACGCTACGATTGTAGGCCGCATCTGGCCCGTCGCTGAAAACTACACGGCCCTTGTCATACTCGACCACCTGCTTGCTCACTACGGCTACCAAATGCTGAAGGCCAAATGAAATACCTTCTGTGGACTAAAAAAGCCCCGGGTAAAATCCGGGGCTTTCTATATTGCTCGTCATTTTGGTCATTTAGGGCTACGGTGCCGGGATGGTTGGGACATAAAGCGAAAGTTCAGTTATATTCCAGTATTGGTCACGCGCACAGACTTTCCACTCAGTTGCATTGGCATAGCCTGTCTGGCCAATCCATATGGTATATGTCCTTGGATCACCATCGACGTTGTTTTCGTTTCGCCACTCGACGCCGTCACCATACTCTTGGTCTATCTCGCCACCGCTGCTGAATCCATCTTCATTAGTGCATACAAATTTATACCAGACATCGCCGCTGTCATCTATGGCTGTTACCGCTCTCATTTCGGCCCAGTAATTGAAGGTACCGCCGTGACCGACTATTCGCGGAAAGCCGTTTGGCTCGCCTTCTAGGTCCCATTCCATCGGGTCAGGTGTCGGAGGATTTGCCTCCGGCGCAATAAGAGTGGTTACATACTCCCACGCTGACCAGCTGGTTTCGTTATTGTAGAGGTCCCTCGCTCGGACTCTGTAGGCGTATGTGGTATTGGGTATGAGGTCCACATCTACATAATCCGGTACATCTATCCAGTCACTATCGTGCCCACCGGGAGTGTTGCAGTCGAAATAATACTCTACGCCACTGTCATCATAGGCGATGGTAGCAGTCATTGAAACCGTAGTTTGCGTTGTCTGGATGTCGTTTATGTAGGGCTCAGGTGCCGGCGGCGTAGTATCAGCTTCGCCGGCATATCCTATGTCAGACCATTTACTTTCATTGCCTAATTCATCTCTTGTCTTCACCCTGTAACCGTAGCTGATTCCGTGAATAACTGTATCTTGCCATATCGGGCTCGCCTGCCAGCCACTGTTCGGCTCACCGAGAGGCATTCGCTCGAAGTAGTACTGTACGTCCCAGCCCCAGCCGTCAAGCGCTTCCGCTGCTTCCATCCTGACGGATGTCGGTGATGTCTCGTAAGGTGGTATCTCCCACTCGCTTGGATTTGGAACCGGACCGGTAGTATCCTCAGCCAGCCAACATTCAACAAAGTAGGCCAGGTCATAGATGTCAACATAAGTATCAATTGTAAAGTCTGCACTGCCGCACCAGTTGTTGCCGCTGGAGCAACCCTCTTTGAGCCATTGCGATGCAAACATCGCAAAGTCCTTAAAGTCAATGAAGCCGCTATGAACCAGGTCGCAGAATTGGCATGGTTCGAGCGGCGAGGTGTAATGATAGCCTATGTCAACGGTGCCCCTGTCTAATTCTCCGTCGGTACGGGTGGTATATCTGCCCATATCAAGAGGGCTTATAGCCATGCCAAGATTACTTACCAGGTCACTTCCAGCATTGACACAGGGGCTATTCTGCGGCTGTCCGGAGTCGGTTTGACTGAGATAGTAATTGCCGAGTAGTCCACTTGCAAACAATGGGTCGGTTGCGATGTTGCCGGCAAGCCAGTTAAGTGTGCAGTCAGTGTCAACCCGAACACCAGCCTGTCCACCCTTGATGTCGCTGTAGGAGAGGGTAAGGATGGATGGTCTCAGGTCATATTTGAAGCCGGTATGCACTGCGATTTCAACGCCTCGTATAGCATAATTATCCCAGAAGATGCTGTTGATAACCTCGCAGTTACTCTCATAGCCACAGTAGAGGCCGCCGCCGAGGCCGGTATTACCCGGCTCACCAAAGGTCCCTGGCGCCGCATTGCTGGCAAATGTGCAGTTCGAGATAATAGGCGTAGCATACCAGTTAATAGAGACACCTCCACCATCTCTGCCGGCTGAGTTATTGGCAACTAAGCAGTTGACAAATGAGGGAGCGTTTCCTCCGCGGAAGTATACACCGCCTCCAGAAGCAACAGCTTGATTGCCGCTGATCCTGCAATCGTAGATGTTTACATCTGCCGACCAGCAGCACAGCCCGGCACCTGTACAGGAAACATCATCGTCGTTGGGGTCGTCGACGTCGGTAAGGGCTAAATTGTTGGTGATTTCACAGCCGAACATGTCTATTGAGCCGTCATTCCCTAAGAATCCGCCGCCGTGAAGCGCCGTGTTGGATGTGAGATTGCAGTCGATGATTGTCGTATTTGTATCACTGACATACATTCCACCACCGGCATCAGCTTCGTTTTCAATAAAGTTGCAGTCGGTAAATGTAACCGCAGCGCTGTCTTTAGCACATACACCGCCTCCATAGCCGGCATAAGGGTTAAGACGATGCCTTAATATATCTGGGTCGTCCAGTTCGGAAGCAATATTGTCTCTGAATGTACAGCCGGTGAACATTATGTCGGACTCGGCTGCACAATAGATACCACCGCCATAACTTGGTGTCTCGTAGGGAACCAGCGGCTCCTGCTGCCTGCCGCTTTCACCTCTCACACCACCCTGGCCGCTCATCCCGCCGTAAGTGCGATTTCCACTAATTTCGCAGTTTGTGAAGGTAACATTACTTCCAATGTCGCAGAACACACCTCCTCCGTATCCGGAGTACCATAGGTAGTCACCGAAGTAGGAAGTCCTCTCGATATATCCATACATGGGCCAGTAAGCAGGCGCGAAATCCCACTGCCAGACTTCCCAGAGGTCGCCATCCACGTACTCGATTCCCAAACCGGTAGAAAGAATGTTATTTCCTCGATTGATGCTCCAGTTACCTCCATAGTTGGCTACGCCACCATCCTCCTGGTAGTCGCCGCCATTACCGCCATCGCCGCCGCGGGCTTCGTTATTGATAATCTGGCAGTTTACAAATGTCGGACTCGTGTTTACACCGCAGTATATGGCGCCGCCGTGTGCCCAGCCGGACCAGCCACCTCGACCTGCATTGTTCTCGTCGTCTGCGTTGACGCCGACTCCACCATCACCGCCCAGTACCGAATTGTCTCTTATTATACAGTTTTTGATAACGGGGCCGGCTCCTGGCCTAATGTATATCGCGGCGCCCTCACCGCATGCACCATCGTAACCATCGGGGTGATTCTCGTCCCGGTCTCCGTCCTCACCACCTTCCATCCCCCAGCGTCCGCCACAGTTCTGTATCGTAAAGCCGTTTAGAACCGTAGTGGCATCCGTATTAGATGCAAATACAATGCCAATGTTGTGAAACTCATTGGTTCCCATGTATCCATCAATAACCGTCGCCGCAACGCAGCAGGGGTCGTCCGGATTTCTGGATGTAATAAGAACAGATTTATCGACCACAACCATAACGGCTTCATATCCACCATAGTAAGTGCCGGGGTCAACCATAATCGTATCGCCATCTTCGGCCTCGGAAACCGCATCCCATATTGTCGGATAGTCGCCGGGGACAGTGATGGTGGTGGGTAGCTCGAACTCCACACGAACTGTTCTGTCGAGGTTTATTGTAACAGTATTGGTAGGAGCATGAGAAGAGTCGTCATCAGTGCCGATCCATCTTTTGACCCTATAGCCTTCATCCGGCTCAGCGGTGAGCTGCACGACCGTACCGAACTTAACCAGGCGTGTGCAGGGGTCATCGATGGTATAGGGTACACCGTTCTCTGACCACTCTGCAAAGAGCCGGCCGTTTCCGCCAGCCTCGATTGTCAGGTCGTATTTAGTCTTTACAAGCTGGGCAGTAACGAGCTTGTCAGAATCCATTGTTACGGCGTTGTTTGGTCCGGTTATACTATCATCATCGGTGCCGCTCCACCAAATCAGAGAGGTGCCCGGGTCGTAACCGCCTATCTTCAGTTTCACGGTTGTGTACCAGTTGTAGAAACCATCATAGTTGGGGCCATAAACGTCAGGCTCGATTATGTTGACGCCGGTGGCCTCGAAGGTTAAGCGGTACTGAGGTACCGTGAAGGGATGATAATGATAGCCCATATCTACTATGACGCTGTCAGGGTTTGGGTTGTTGGGGTCGTAGGTGTCAGGGAAGCTGTCGGTTCTGGTAGTATATGTGTCCAGGCCGAGGTTAGCAGATAGGTCACTTCCGGCATCGAGGCATGGACTGTTCACATCTTGCCCTGCAGCGACTTGACTTATATAATAGCCGGCAACAAAGCACGGGTCCTCATTGATGTTATTGTAATTAGCGAAAATGGGTTCCCAGTTGTCAGTGTCAGCGTTCCAATCCCACCCATCGAGTGTGCAATTAACATCGACATAGATGGGAACAGTGGGTAGTAATTCTGGTAGCCCACTTTGAACAGCGAAGATATAGCGCCCATTGACCGCACTTCTACGGCTGTCGTAAATCAGGCCGGCTGGACTGGAGTCTAAAAACGCCCCAGGTACACCCGAACCCTCGAACTCATAGAAGGTCCCCGGAGCGCCTGTTCCGTTAGAAAAACCGGCACGGGCAGAGTATCCACCGAATCCATCCTCTCCCTCACTGGCATCGCCGGTTTCCCACTGGATTTGTTCATGGTTGAACTCAATGTCGAAGTCGCCAGGACCACGGTCGGACCGGTCAATGAGAACCAGCTGGAAGCTGTTGAGCTTATCCCAGTGTATGCTATAATAGCCGACGTTCCTCCACGTAACGCCAAAGGCAGTATGGCCATCGACCGTACCTGTTCCATATCGTGTTAAGGCGCCTGTATCGAAGGCACCCGGACGTGTATCGACATCAGCAAAGAACGGTGCAATTATGGGTGTGCCAATATTACCGGTCAAACCAAACGGCGTATAGGTAACCATATTTGCATCAAAGGTTACATTACCGTTATTATTGACGTAAAGTTGCGAATAGGTTTGACCAAAAAAGTCTATCTCGAACCCAATGTTAATCAAACCGGTCGATTCGTCATCGTTCGCTGCCAGTTCATCGGTATTAAATCCGGGCCGGATAGTAGGTAACCCATTAGCGTCAATCAGTTCGTATTCAACATCCAGGATGCCCACATCGCTATAGGAAACATCCACCGTGGACGGTCTCGGGTCGTACTCAAAGCCGGTGGCGACAGCGAGTTGGGAGCCATTGATACCAATATTATCCCAGATAATACTGTTAATGATATTAGTATAACTATAATATGAGCAGTACACTCCACCACCGTATTCCAGCCCCATGTTGTCTGCGATTGTACAATTGACGATGTTGCAATCCGAGTGCCAGTTGGCTGAGATACCTCCACCGTCCCTGTTAGCAAGGTTATTGGTTATCAGACAGTTCTTGACAAGTATCGTGTTCTCACCGGATACTTTCTCGCTGTCAATGTTCTTATTGGAGATATAGATTCCACCACCGGAGCCGTTTGTGCTATTATTGACGATATTACAGTCAACAATCTCAGCATTGGTACCAAGACAACATACTGCACCACCCTGACTAATCAGCCCAGTAGCTTCATTTTCGCTGAAGTTGCTTTCGGCGATATTGACCGTCCCGCCGACGAAAAGCACACCGCCGCCGTGGTATGCTGAATTGAGCGTGAATTCGCACTCGTCAATCAGTGGCTCAGACCAGCTCCCGTACATACCTCCGCCAATGGTTGCCAAATTGCCGTTAAAAGTGCAGCTCTCGAAGGTAAGATCTGCCTTATCTTCAAAAGCTATTGCACCACCATAGCTCACAAACAAGTCACTGCTATCTGGTAGATTGTTGGTATCGGCTAAGTTGTCATTGAACGCACAGCCTACAAATTTCGCTGTGCTGTATCCAGAGACGTATACCGCGCCGCCGAAATTGTCTATTTTATAGCGTATGCTTGGCTCGTACCTAAAGCTATACGGGTCACCGTCCA
>CAZUPG010000113.1:0-5843 GCA_964622085.1 uncultured Pirellulales bacterium
GGCGGAAAGCCGTCTTCCAGCGTAAGTAAAAAAACCGATTTTGTACTGGCAGGCAAAGACCCGGGAAGTAAACTTGAGAAAGCGCAGGGGCTTGGTATCAAACTAATAACCGAAAAACAATTTTTAGAGATGATTGATATGAAGGTGTAATAAAAATGAGTGAACAGGATGAGCGTTATATGAATATGGCGTTGCGGCTGGCAAAGCGAGGTATCGGCAAAGTCGAGCCGAACCCGGCGGTCGGCTGCATCATCGTAAAAGCCAATCAAATCGTTGGTAAGGGCTGGCACAAAAAATTCGGTGAGGCCCACGCAGAGATAATGGCTATTGAAGACTGCAAAACGCTCGGTGTTACTCCGCAGAGAGCTACGATGTATGTTACACTTGAGCCGTGCTGTCACCAGGGCCAGACCGGCCCTTGTACACAGGCAATTATTGATGCCGGGTTAGGAAAAGTTATTGTCGCAACAATTGACCCCTCGGAGCACAACAATGGTAAAGGCATCGAGCAATTGCGCAATGCAGGGATTGAAGTACAGACCGGCATTTGTGAAAATGAAGCGAAACTGCTAAACGCACCTTTTATCAAATTTGCTTCCACAGGCAAGTGCTGGACCGTTTTGAAATGGGCACAGAGTATCGATGGCAAACTTGCCTACGCTGATAGAACCGACTCGTCTGGGCGGAGCCAGCCGGAGTCTGATGAGCGAAAATGGATTTCCAACGAATTAAGCAGGAAAGATGCACAAAACCTGCGTCGCCGAGTCGGGGCCATACTGGTAGGCATTAATACCGTAATTGCTGATGACCCTCTATTGACAGTCCGGCCGAGCAGAGCCAAAAAGCCGCTCAGAATCGTATTGGATAGCTCCCTGAGAATTCCATTGAAGTGCAAGCTGCTCAGAACGGCTAAAAAAAGCCCGGTTCTAATCCTTACAAGCCAGCAGGCTCTCCAGACAAATTCCAAAACTGCAGAGAGGATTGCCAAAAAGGCAGCTGAGGTGATTGCTTACCCGGATATGCAGGGCCGGTCTAATCTACATTTCCTGTTCGATGAGCTGGCCAAACGCGGCATCACTCAATTGCTTGTGGAGGGCGGGCCGACAGTGATAGCTTCATTCTTGACCGAGCAGTTCGTCGACGAACTCCGCATTTATATTTCCACGAAAATACTCGGAGCACAAGGCAGCGCCAATATAACCGACTCTCTTTCTAAACTCAGTAAAGAGGTTAGCTTTCATTACGTCGATGCAAAACATCTTGGCGAGGATACTTGTCTTACCGGTTATTCAGAAAAAACACTTCGTGAGCTTTCAATTATTGAAAGGAGCGGATAATGAAAAAGATAGAAACCCTGGGTTTGCGGACTATACCGAAGATAGGGCCGGGGGATAATCTGGCCGAAATTATTGTCAAATCTGTCGATGGCGAAATTGGTGGACGGTCCTGTAGCGAAACTCCTTCCCTATAAGGCACCGGTCACAGAGAATCGAAAAGAAAGTACTGGCTGTCACTTAGCGGAACACCCTCATACAAAATCAACACCAAGACAGACATATCATAACAAGGGGACACACACTTTTTAGCTGATATTTGCAAGATATGCAAACAGACGTCCTATAAAATAAAAAGACAATAGCAACAAACCATACTATCCCGCTACGGCTCGGTGGCCCTTCACCGAAACGAGTTTTTTGCTTAACTCGGGCAAAACTCGCTCCGATATAACATCTGAAACTTGCAAAAACTGTACGGATTTAGGTCAAAAAGCTAAAAAAATTATGGATTGATAGTCTATGAGACGGCGCTTTTGTCATTATTTGGCATAAGCAAGAGCAATCAGCGTCCGAAAAACTATAAGTCTCTCCGGAAAGGTAAATTACGATGAAAAATTTATCGAATCTTGACTCCACCACACGGACGGCGGATAAATCCGCCGTATTTTGGGCGGATAAATGTCGTCAGACAAGTATATCGCTTATTTTTGTGATGCTTGTTCTATCAGGATTGCCTGGCTGCAATAGCGAGCGTACATCCCATAGGGCTTATATGGTAGAGCCGGACCGCGCCAACGAGTTTGTTCCGAATACGGCTTGCAGGCCAACGATCGCAACTCCGGCGACAATGGTGGCTGTGAGTAAATCCAATCAGCTTAAAATCTCACGAATCTATCCGGCTCCGGAATTTGCCATTATTCAGATGGACAAAGTTATGCCAAAGGAAGTCGGATTGAAAAAGCCCTTCGGCTATTCTATCAGGGTAACAAATCTAACGAGCACAACACTAACCAATGTTGTGATAGCCGAAGAGCTTTCAGGCAATTTTAAATATACAAGCTCTGAACCGACAGCCAAAGAAAATGCTACCAATCTTGTGTGGAAGATAGATTCGCTTGGTCCGAGAGCCAGTGAGCAGATTTTGATTTCTGGTATGGCTACCGATACTGAGCCTCTTAAACTCTCCACAAATGTTGTCACGCACTTTGTTCCGGCCTATACCATCGTAAAGGTTGTCCAGCCCAAGCTGGAGTTTACACAAACGGCACCGGCTCAGGTTACGCCGTGCGATATGATACCAGTAGAATTCGTTCTGACCAATGCAGGAACGGGTTCCGCACGAAACGTCAAGTTCGAAGCGACTCTTTCCGAAGGACTGCAGACCGTCAATGGTAAGAGCGAGCTTGCACTTGACGTAGGCACCCTGGCGGAGAAACAATCCCGGCGATTCTTCACTAAGCTTCGAGCCGAAAAGACAGGCAAATATGTCAGCAAAGCCGTGGTCTCAGCCACCGGGCTGAAGGATGTATCGCAGAAAACTACTGTAATTGTTGGCCAGCCGGAACTGGTACTTAAAAAGACCGGTCCTAAAAAACAGTACGTCGGGCGACCGGTAACCTATGAAATAACCGTTAGCAACAAGTCAGATGCGCCTGCGAGAAATACTGTTATAGAAGATACCGTCCCACAGAGGGTAACCTCGTTGAAAACAACCGCAGGCGCCAAACTTGACCGCTCAGGAAAGTTAATCTGGCAGCTGGGTACACTTGAACCTAAGGCCTCCAAAAAAGTATACGTATCTTACGCTCCAATCAGGGTAGGCACGGTAACAAATAGAACGACCGCAACTGCCCATTGTGCAAACAGTGCAATTGCATCAGCAGAAACATCTGTTGCTGGAGTTTCAGGAGTGCTGCTGGAGGTTATTGACGTCGAAGACCCGGTGGAAGTAGGCAGCACCACAATGTATGAAATCAAAGTGACGAATCAGGGTTCGTCCCCCACCACGGGCATCCGTATTACTTGTAGTTTGGAAGACAATATTCGATACATTTCGTCACGCGGGGCAACAACCGGCGAAATTGTGGGTAATGTGTTGAAGTTCGCTCCATTATCTTCTGTCCCGCCCAAGGCCGATGCGACCTGGCGTGTGTTCGTCCAGGCACTCGAGCCGGCAGATACACGCTTCAAAGCTACTATGAGTACCGATCAGCTTTCTCGCCCGGTTGAAGAAACCGAGGCCACGCACCTGTACAAGTAGTTATATAGTAAGATACGGCGCCGCGGCACAATTTGCGCTGGCCTGCCCCCCGCGTCCCCCGACGCGAGACGAGGCGGCGGGGAAGACAGGAGCAGGGCTGCCCGAATTTTCTAACGGGATTTACTTGACAAGTGCTATGGTTTTTTGCTATCATATACGTGTTGCGAGTGCAGGCAGGCGGTTTCGCCACACGCTGATACTACAGTAATGGCACATCGCAACAGGGAGGCGGGGTGACGCTAAACTAAATATAAGGCGCCCGTGTCTCCCTTTTTTATTCACATGCTTTTTCTATCCGGATATGAGATGCCCGTCGAGTATCAAGAATTTTGCCCGCCTTACGTCTGACAGGCAAGAATCGAGAAGGAGCTTGATGAAGGTCAGAGAATCAGCTATGATGTCATAATGCTGGTAGTGTATTACTGAGCAGTGAGCTATGTCTGAATTTGATAGAGAAAAATTTAAAGAATACTGGAGAAGGACCGAGGTAATCAGAAAATATCAGCGGATGCTTTACACCTTCGGTGATATGGAGCTGCCTTACGTATTTGCCGCTGAACACGGCCAACTCAGGGATAGAACCGTTGTGAGAAAGGGTATCATTCTGTTTCAAAAGCCGCAGATATTGCTGCCAAGATACTACAGCGGACCAGAGTTCAAAGAGGGTTTTGAGCACGCAAATGTAATTCCTCCTGAAGCTGTTTATCTTTTCAGGGCTATGGGACTGCCTTACTCTCATATCACCAATAAAACGATAGCTACAGAACAAATAGAATACGGCGGTTTACAGGATGTATTAGATAGATTTAATGCGGAGATGGATAACGAGGAGAATGTTGAAACAGGTCTTATAAAGGGCATCCTTGATGGAGCGGACATCTCTTTAATGAGGTATTCTCTGTCACTTGTAATTAATTCAGCCTCGGAAAACGTTAAAGAATTTTTTGAGCACCTGCGTAGACAAAGAGGAGAGCCCATAAGGCCAGATGAAAAGATTACGGACGAAGACATTAGGAGATTATTCGAGTAAACAAAGTAGCACGGGCTTCCAGCCCGTGATTAGGTATCACGGCCTGGAAGGCCGTGATACTCTTCGTTCAGCATTTTCTTGCTTCGCAGGATGTGGTGATAGTGCTGAGCGAAGCGGTGGGCTTCGTCACGAACGTATTGCAGCAGCTTGCGGGCGGGCGAATGGGCAGGCAGCTTCAACGGTTTGGAGCTGCCCTGCAGGTAAATATCCTCCTCTCGCTTGGCAATCGAAGCAATCTTCGTATTTCGTCCCTCGTCCTTCGTCCGGCTACGGCCCGCTCCGCCGAGACGAGTCCCTCGTTCCTCGTCGAGCGTGGCTATCATATCTTTAAGGGCTGTTTCGGCAGCTCTTAAATGGCCGAGCCCTCCGTCGATTAGAATAAGGTCTGGCCAGAGCTCTTCGCCACGCAGGGCATATTTGTATCTACGCCTGACCACTTCGGCAATCATTGCATAATCATCGATACCTTTTACGGTCTTTATTTTGAATCGCCGATAGCCGCTCTTAAATGGCCTGCCATCAATGAATTTTACCAGCGACCCGACTGCCTCAGTTCCTGCGATGTTGGCCACGTCGATGCCCTCAATAATCCTGACCGGCTGAGAGCTTTGCAGTATTTCCCGCAGTTGCAGCAGGGCCTCAGTCGGGTCAGCTGCAAAGACCTCCGGCTGAACGTCTTCATCGGGCAGACCCCTGCGGTCGAGCCGTTCAATCAGCCGTATGCGGTCGCGAAACATTGCTGCTTTCTCGTATCGGAGCTTCTCGGCCGCCTCGGCCATCTGCCTTCGCAGCCGGCGCAGGACTGTCGAACGCTTCGACCGCAGAAATTTTGTAAAATCACCAATAATCTTTTTATAATCAGCTTTGGCAATTTTGGCTGCACAGGGAGCGGCACATTGCTTTATACTGTATAAAATGCACGGCCGGAAATATCTGCACTTCGGGTCGTTTTCTCTGATATTCAGGGTGCAGGTTCGAAACTTGAATATTTTCTGCAATTCTACCATAACAAGCCGCAGGTCCTTTGCACTGGTGAAAGGCCCAAACAATCTGCTTCCGGTTGGCCGAGGTTTTCGGGTGATGTAAACGCCTGGAAAATCTTCACCTGTAGTAATCTCCAGATACGGAAAGGTCTTGTCATCGACAAGGTCTGTATTGTAAGGCGGTCGGATGTCTTTTATGAGGCGGGCTTCTTTTAGAATTGCATCGACTTCAGTTTCGGTTTCCAGAAAGTCGACAGTCTGGATTTTATTGAGCATTTCGTTGATTTTTGGCC
>CAZUPG010000114.1:0-5841 GCA_964622085.1 uncultured Pirellulales bacterium
GTTCGACATTAATCCGAGAGGTAGCTTCGCTGGGTGGCGACCTGTCAAACCTCATCCCGGAAAACGTCCATAACCGTCTTAAGCAAAGACTTAAAAAAGTGTAGAGTTTATAGTTTTATGTTCATAGTTCATCGACAATGAACAACGAACAATTAACGAGATATGTTTACAATTAGTGTTGAAACGCACTTTTGGGCATCGCATCGATTGACATTGCCGGATGGCTCGAAAGAGCCTGAGCACAATCATAACTGGTCGGTTACCGCTGATGTCAGCTCGGATTCACTCAACAGTATGGGGCTTGTGATGGATTTCGGCCAGCTTAAAACGCAGCTTGGCAAAACGATAGCCGAGTTCGATAATACGATGTTAGACAGTACTGATTATTTTAAGAAGAACAGCTCATCGGCAGAGAACATAGCCAGATATATATATGGTAAACTGCGAACCAAACTACCTAAAGAAGTCGTACTCCAAAGCGTAAAGGTTGTCGAAGAGCCGGGCTGCTCGGCAATATTCATTGCAGATAAACCAGGCAAATAGCGAGTCCGCCGAGGCGAACTGCCACGCCTGCCCTGAGCTTGCCTGTGCTGAGCTTGTCGAAGTGCCGAAGGGGTGACGCAAAATATTTAGCCTGCGGTTTTGACCCACAAAACTGCGGTTGACAGACTGCTACTGTAGCTCGCTCATAATTTTGCCGATATTTTTGAAGGGCAGTACAATAGTTGGCAATTCCAGCTGGCTTTTGATATAATAAGGTAATGGAATGGGGTGCTCGTTTATTTCCGCGAGTATCGCTTGTCCGCCGTAGCTGCCTACTTCGCCATAGTAGCCTACGGCTACGAAGGCTGAATCAGCGAAGGCGGAAGAATCGAGGTTCGAGTATGCAATGTCAGATTTGTAAAGAGAATGATGCGACTATTCATTTGACCGAGATTACCGACGGCAAGCGAACAGAAATGCACATTTGTGAGCAGTGCGCTGCCGAGCAGGGCATAGCTGTCAAGAGCCAGATTCCCGTAAATGAATTGCTTAGTGGCCTGCTTGCCGCCCAGCCGTCGGATGATGAGCTGTCCGACCGCTCAGCACAGCAGGTTCAGTGTCCGCACTGCGGTTTTACATTAGCTCAATTCAGCAAAGAGGCGGTCTTGGGCTGTCCCTATGACTATGAGGTTTTTGAGAAGTCGCTGCTGCCGCTTATCGAAAAAGCACACAATGGAAAAACAACTCACTGTGGCAAGCTCCCCTCAAAAACTCCAAAGGACACAAAAAAGCAAGTAGAGCTCTTAAACCTGCGTCAACAGCTCGAAACTGCGGTGCAAAGCGAGGACTATGAGCTGGCCGCCGAATTGAGGGACAAAATAAGTGGAAAACTTAAAACGAAAAACGCAAAACCACAACGTAAAACTTAAAACAAGGGACAGGCAGGTTTTTAATTTTGGACTATGGTTTTTCGTTTCCAGTTTTCAGTTTGATTATGAAGCTAACCGATATAAGTAATGATATAAACGAATGGTTTGGCGGCTCAGGGCCGTTGTCGGATATCGTTATATCCTCACGGATTCGCCTGGCCAGAAACCTCGCCGGATACAAATTCCTCAGTCACTGCTCAACTTCTGAAAAGTCCGAAATACTCAATAAGCTAAAAGATATTCTGATGTCGCTTGAGCTTGGCGACAAAGTATTCTATATCAGCGTGGACAAGGCCCCGACCTTAAATCGTCATCTGCTGGTGGAAAGGCATCTTATCAGCCATAACCATGCCTTTGGCAAGGGCCCGCGGGGCGCCGTCATTGCTCAGAAGGAATTTTTCACTGCAATGATTAACGAGGAGGACCACCTGCGGCTGCAGGTGTTAAAAGCCGGCTGTCAGCTCTCTACCTGCCTCGAGCAAATAAACAATATCGATGATATGGTAGAGCAAAAGGTCGATTACGCCTTCAGTCCTCGTTACGGATATTTAACGGCCTGTCCCACAAACCTGGGTACGGCTATTCGTGTTTCGGTAATGCTGCACTTGCCGGCTTTGAAGATGACCGGCCAGATAGAAAAGTTCCTTCGCACAACAAGGGATATGAGCTTGGCCGTACGCGGCCTGTTCGGCGAAGGCACTGAGGCGGCAAGCGATTTCTACCAGCTCTCCAACCAGGTAACGCTTGGTATTTCGGAAAAGGATATCGTCTCGCAATTTGAAAACGCTATTATCCCTGAAACAATCGAATATGAAAATGCTGCCAGAGAACGGCTGCTCTCCAAGAATGCCGACCTTCTCAACGACAAAATCTCTCGTGCGATGGCCCTGTTACAAAATGCCCATTTGATAAGTTCGCAGGAGGCATTGTTTTTGCTGAGTCACTTACGGCTGGGCTTAAATATGCACGAACAAATGGGGGCCTCAACCCCCGCCATAGACCGGCTCAGCCAGCTCAGCGAAGCAGATGGAAAACAGAACCTTTCCATCGCCACTATCAATCGGCTGTTTATGCTGACTTTGCCGGCTCATTTGCAGTTAAACTATGGAAAGCCGCTCGATTCCACTCACAGAGATGCCCTTCGCGCACAAATCATCCGCTCCGCACTAAATGGTTAGCCTGTATCAGAAGTTAGATGCCTGCCCTGAACGCACCTGTCCCGAGTACCGTCGAGGGAGTCGAAGGGTCAGAAGACAGAAGCTCGATGCTCGATACTTTTTATGTTTTTTCTTGACATACCTTTATCTATATGATAAACTTTCTATAGAGATAAAAAAATGTCAGAATATTTAATTCCTATTTCCATTGAATCTTTAGAAGAGGGCGGATACTTAGCCACAAGTTCTGTTCTCCAGGGACTTATTGCCCAGGGTCGCACTATAGCCGAAACATTGGAAATAGCCGAAGACGTAGCCCGTAAAATTATTGAATCTCGAATTGAGCATAACGAACCCATTCCTGAGCAGTTACTCTCAAAGGCCTCAGCACCCCTACATAAATTTGATATAAAAATTCCGGTTCCATTAGAAATATGACCGAACTTGCCTCTCTCAAGCCTGTAGCGGTCATCCGTAAATTACGCAAGGCAGGATTTATCTTTGACCGTCATGCCAGAGGAAGTCACGAAATCTGGTATAATCCCGGCACTCGCAGACGCACGGTTATCCCAAATCACCCTGGCAAAGATATTCCCAAAGGCACCTTGCGGGCCATCATCCAACAATCTGGACTCACCATCAAGGAATTCAACCGCCTTTAGCTGGACTTTTAAGACAGATCCTGCCCTGTCCGGTTGCGGCACGCTCTCAGGCTCGGCGAAGGCCTACGCCGAAGCAGGCCGCCGTGACGAGAGCGAAGCCGAATGGGATTAACAGGATATTTTGCCACCAAGACCTTAAGAAGTGTAAAGTGCCTAAAGTGACACGAAGTGTCATTGCGAGGAGCGCAGCGACGTGGCAATCTTCTTGCTGATGTTTGAGATTGCTTCGCTTACGTTCTCTGCCCCTTGGGGGCTGCGAAGGATGAATCGCTCGCAATGACAAAATCTTTAGCTCACTTTAGAACCTGATAACCTGATTCCTGATACCCTGCACCCTGATTCTCTGATATTCTGATTCCCTGAAATCGCGATATGCCGCTCCTCCTATGAACGACTTGCCTGATTCGCAGTCTTTGAAAATCCGCAAATCTAATGTCTATTTTAGGCCATTATTCCCAAATGTCAAGCAAAAAACTGGGTTAATCCTGTGTAAATCCGTGTCAGGTCTGCCAAAATGGCACTATATAACAAGAAGACAGAAGTCAGAAGATTCATCCGCCGCAGGCAGACAGAGGTCAGAAACCATAACTTCTTGAAATATAAGAGGTTGGCTTATTCAAGCAGATTACGCTTGACTCTTGGCACGTATTTTGCAGAATAAAAATAATTAGACAGGATAAAACAGGATAAAATAAAATCTCGTTAATCGTGTACTACTCTGCGAAGCGGCACTTCGCTGCGAAGTATGAGTTAATCCTGTCTAAAAAAACAAAAAAATCAGTGAAATCAGTATAATCTGTGGCTAAAAACCTGTGGCAAAAAAGGAGATAATTATGGCTAAAATCATTGGTATAGATTTGGGAACGACAATTTCCGTAGTAGCCGTTATGGAAGGCACATCGCCGAAGGTTCTTATCAATTCTTCCGGCTCCCGGCTGACGCCATCGGTAGTCGGCTTTACAGATAAAGGCGAGCGGCTCGTAGGCCAGATTGCGCGACATCAGCAGGTAACAAATCCGGAAAATACGGTATTTTCCATCAAGCGCTTTATGGGCAGAAGACACAGTGAAGTCTCATCAGAAGAAAAGATTGTTCCCTATAAAATTACAGGTGGTCCTGACGAGCTTGTAAAGGTCCAGGTCCGCGGCAAAGAATACACCCCGCCGGAAATCTCAGCTATGGTCTTGCAGGATTTGAAAAAGACCGCTGAGGATTATCTGGGCGAAAAAGTCACCGACGCTGTCATTACCGTCCCTGCTTACTTTAATGATTCACAGCGACAGGCAACAAAGGACGCAGGTAAAATAGCGGGACTCAATGTCCGCAGGATTATAAACGAACCCACCGCAGCAGCGCTTGCCTATGGAGTTGAGAAAAAGAAGGATGAGAAGATAGCCGTTTTTGACTTTGGCGGCGGTACATTCGATATCTCCATTTTGGATATCGGTGGTTTTGGTGAGGAAGGCGGCGTACTTGAAGTTCTCAGCACAAATGGAGACACCCATCTCGGCGGTGATGACCTTGACGCAATATTGATAAATTATTTGGCCGATGAATTCAAAAAGAAAGAAGGAATCGACCTGCGAGAAGACGCTATGGCACATCAACGGCTAAAAGAAGCCGCTGAAAAGGCGAAGTGCGAGTTGAGCTCCCAGGTTGAAGCGACCATTAATCTACCATTTATCACCGCTGACGCCAAAGGCCCGAAGCACCTGCAGATGACCATCACACGAAGCAAATTCGAATCGCTGGTAGAGCACGTTTTTGAACGTCTGAAACAGCCGTGCTACAGAGCGATGGAGGACGCCAAATTGGAACATAAGGACATCACCGAGACCCTGCTTGTCGGCGGCTCAACCAGAATCCCAAAGGTCGAGGAAATCGTCAAAGAAATCTTCGGTAAAGAGCCGAACAAGAGCATCAACCCCGATGAAGTTGTTGCTTTGGGCGCCGCCATTCAGGGCGCCGTCCTGGCTGGCGATGCCGGCGTAAAGGATATTTTACTTCTGGATGTAACGCCGCTTTCACTGGGTGTCGAGACACTCGGCGGAGTTATGACACGGCTCATTGACCGCAACACCACGATTCCTACCAGCAAGAAGGAGATTTTCTCAACGGCTGCGGATAGCCAGACGACTGTTGACATCCACGTACTTCAGGGTGAGCGTGAATTCGCCAGAGACAACCGCACGCTCGGCAGATTCCAGCTTACCGAAATTCTACCGGCACCGCGAGGCATCCCGCAAATCGAGGTTGCATTTGATATTGACGCTAATGGCATTTTGAACGTGCAAGCCCGCGACCTCGGCACCGGCAAGCAGCAGTCGATTGAGATTAAATCCAGCTCAGGGATAAGCGAAGATGAGGTTAAAAAGATGACCAAAGAGGCCGAGGAGCACGCCACCGAAGATAAGAAAAAAAGAGAGGTCGTGGACCTGAAGAATCAGGCCGACCAGCTGCTTTATTCCACCGATAAGACCCTCAAAGAGCACGGCGATAAGGTTTCTGCCGAAACTCGCGGTAAAATTGAAAACGCCGTCAACAACCTGAAGGAAGCTATAAAGACTGATAATGCCGACGCGATAAAAAAGGCCATCGAAAACCTCGGCA
>CAZUPG010000115.1:0-5832 GCA_964622085.1 uncultured Pirellulales bacterium
CTATGGCCATCATCGGCGGAGTGCCGGAAGCTATCATCGTCCAGCCCAGCGTAACGGGATTTGCCCGGCCGGTTTTATCTTTGGCGATGGCGATTACCACTTGTTCCGGATATTTGGTTTTGATTGCCTCCTGGAATTCAGCTTGTTTTTGCATTGTTTTTCCCCGTAAACGGATTTATATTTATGTTAAAGAAATTACTAATAACTCAAAGTGAGCAAATTTGTATAAAATATCGCCATAAGTATTACTTTGACAAAGACATAGCGTCATTTGTCATTCTGAGCGAAGCGAAGAATCTCTTCTTGGCACCGGCGCATTATTTTACTCTCAGGCCAGATCCTTCGGCTCCGCCTCAGGATGACAGTAAAAAATGCTCACTTTGAGTAATAAGATTATAAATTCGGGTTCAATTTTAACAAGGAGAAACAAGTGGGGACAATTGGCTTTATCGGCAGCGGGAATATGGCTGAGGCCCTGATAAAGGGCATAATAAACACAGGAGTTTACAGACCTGAAAATATCCTGATAAGCGATATCAGAACCGAACGCCTAAATTTTCTCACTGAAAAATATAACGTTATCGCCGCTGAGAACAATGCCAACCTGGCTGCGAAAGTCGATATTCTCGTCTTAAGCGTTAAGCCGCAAAATATGGATGAGGCCTTACAAAGCATGAAAGATGCGGTCAAACCCGAAACACTCGTCATATCTATCGCAGCGGGTATAAAGGTCGCCAAAATAGCTAATGCCTTAGGTGATATTGCAATAGTTCGTGTTATGCCCAATACGCCCGCCTTGATTAGCGAAGGGGCGAGCGCATTATTCGCTAACGAAAAAGCAAAGCCGATGCTGGATAAGGCAATGTCGCTCTTCTCATCGGTCGGCAAGGCCGTTGTCGTTGAAAATGAAGATTTAATAGATGCCGTTACTGCGGTTAGTGGCAGCGGTCCTGCATACTACTTTCTGCTGATGGAGGAAATGATAAAGGCAGCTGTCGAGTTAGGCCTACCAGAGACAGTAGCGAAAGATTTGGTACTGCAGACCGCTAAAGGGGCTGGCCTGCTCGTGGTAGAGGCAGATAAAAATGGTGAAACTCCAGCCGAACTTCGCAGAAAGGTTACCTCACCTGGCGGAACAACTGAAGCGGCCCTAAAGGTCTTCGCCTCAAAGGACTTCAGTAAATTGATAAAGGACGCCTTGGTTGCAGCTTGCAAAAGAAGCAAGGAACTATCAAGATGATTTACTCTACGACAATTGCCTCGACGGGACATTCGTCAGCGGCCTGCTGAACAAAATCCTCGTGCTCGCCAGGGACCTCATCGACGATAACCTGTGCCATTTCATCGCCCATTTCGAAAACTTCAGGACAGGTATCGACACAAAGCCCACAGGCGGTACAGGTATCTTCTATTCTCACCTTCATAATAAACCCCTTTTAATTGATAGCTAACTACAAGCATCTCATTATCGTTTTCAAATAGCCGATATTCAATATAAAATTGTGGGTATCTGTCAAGCATGCAGGCAAATTTTTTCACCAGGTAGAAGCAAGACAAGGTAAAATGGCCTTAATTGGCAATGAAAATCAGGTAAAGTCCGCCTAAAAGCACCAGCACTCCGCAAATTCTCTTAAGAATTACCACCCCTTATGATTTATTCAGGCACATCGATAATTTTCTTTATATCGTCCAGAGATGGAATCTTGCCTATCACTTTGACCTGGCCGTCCACAACCAGAGCCGGGGTCACCATGACACCGAATTTCATTATGTCGTTAATATCTGTCACCTTTTCTATCTCATATTCGATGCCAGCTTGTTTTGCTGCTGCTTCTGCATTTTCAGCCAGCTTTTTGCACTTCGGACAGCCTGTACCAAGAATTTGAATTTTTTTCATAATCAACCCCTCGATTTATCCCCAAATCGCGCCGAAAAACATTCCAACTATAGTGGACATCAAGACAACTAATATTATGAATGCAAGCGTTTTTTGATTTCCTATTACTTTTCGAATGACTAAGATATTCGGCAGCGAAAGGGCAGGGCCGGCAAGCAATAAGGCCATTACAGGGCCTTTGTGCATGCCGAGCTTCATCAAGGCCTGCGTAATAGGAATCTCAGTAAGCGTAGCGAAATACCAAAATGCTCCAATAACGCTGGCGACGAGATTGCTGCGTAAGCTGTTATCTCCCACCCATTGTGCCACCTGCTTTTCGGGCAGTAAGACACTAATAAAGCCGACCACAAAAACACCGCCAAATAAAAGTGGCACGAGCATTTTGGTAAAATCCCAGGTGTTGGACATCCACCGGCGAATTTCATCCCGCTCGAACCATCGCCAGACCATCAACGCCACCAGCAGCCCCATTGACCCAGCCAGATACCAGCGGAGATGATAAATGGCGATTACCCACGTATTTTGTTCCTGCAGATTCTCAATATCTGTTTTAGGCAGGGTGATTTTATCTCCGGTTTTGTCCGAGCCGAAATCCTCCTCAAGTTGAAAACGAATCGCATCTGCTGTTTCGTGTATAACGACAGCCTTGAATATTTGGTTATCCGCTGTCTTAACAATGACGTTGCCCGGATTGAACCAGTCGCTAAGAACGAGAAACAGAACCATACAGGCAAGAAACAGAGCCGTCTTTGCAATGTGCCGTTTCGGCTTTTCAGATTCCGGCATCTGAAGAGCAGCTTTTACCTTTTCTTGCTCGCCTCTGCGAAACACTAATGCCATCAGCAGGCCGATGACCACCGAAAAAACAACGGCACCGATTACTCGTCCAGCCCCTATGGAAAAGCCGAGAACCCTTGCACTTAGGAAAATGGCAAGGACGTTTATAGCCGGGCCCGAGTACAAAAAGGCGGTGGCAGGACCCAGACCTGCGCCGAGTTGATAGATGCCTGCGAACATCGGTAGCACACTGCACGAGCAAACTGCCAACACACAACCGGCTACAGATGCCACAGCATAAGCAAGAACAGGATTGGCACTGGGGCCAAGATATCGCATTACGGAGCTTTGAGATAAGAATGTAATTATTGCCCCGGCAATAAATAAAGCCGGCACCACACAGGCGAGCGTATGATTGCGCGCATACCACTGAAGCAGCCGAAACGCCTCCCTAATCGCTTCCTGAATCTTAGGATTGCCCAGAGGTAGAGCATAGGCCACAGCAAAAATGGCGACCATTGCTGCAAAGATTTTTAACTCTCGTTTCATAACTGTTCTTATTTGAGCGGAATTAAGGACACTAAAGCTATAAGGCCTTTAGTAATTTTTCGTTTTCTTTTACCTGCTGTTTTAAAACGCGCCTTACACACGAGAAGAAGTCGAAAATACAAGGGCACTTGAGTTTGTAGATGACTTTGAGACCTTCTTTGCGATATTCCAGCACGCCGGCATTAACCATTACCGAAAGATGGCGAGAGACATTTGACCTTTCCGAGCCGATGTGCTCGGCGATATCGCAGACGCATTGCTCACCACATCGCAGAAAATCGATAATCGCAATCCGCAAAGGATGTGCTATCGCCTTTGCAATCTCCGCCTGCTTTTCGAATAACAACTGTTTTTTCACGTTTACCATTTTCGTTTCCCCTGCTAAATTACTATATGATTATATACTCATATAGTAATATAAAGTTCCGAAAAATCAGGTATTTTTTTGGAAAATTTGAAAAGCGAAAAATATTTGCGATTAAATCAGTATTTTTTTCTGAATCTTGCAGCGGGGATATTCAGGAGCTTGCGGTACTTGGCGACGGTTCGTCTGGCCAGGTTTTTAATGCCGGCCTCGGATAGTTTTTTGCGTATCTTGTCGTCGCCTAAGGGCTTGGTTTTATCTTCGGCGTCGATAATCTGCTGCAATTTGGCTCTTACAGCTTCCCAGCTTAAGCCCTCTCCGTTGACATCTTCGGTGCCGCCGCTAAAGAATTTTCGCAGTGGCAATATCCCCCGTGAGCACTGTACGTACTTACCGGCAACGGCGCGGGAAACAGTGGCCAGATGCACACCAACATCTTTTGCAACTTTCGACATCGGCAGCGGCCGAAGATAAAGCTGGCCCTTGTCAAAAAAATCCCTTTGATATTTAACCACCGCCTTGGTTACTTTCAGAAGCGTATTTTTTCGCTGCTGGATTGCATCTATAATCCATCGAGCAGAAAGGATGTTGTCCTGTAAAAACTTTCTTGTTTCTTCAGCGACTCCGGTATCTTTTGCCATTTTTGCATAGTAGTTATTGATTCTCAAACTCGGCACGTTAGAATCAGCTAAGCATATGGAATAGCCATCGTCGTCTCCCGATGGTTCCACTATTACATCAGCAGTGATAGGGTGATTTCGGTCCTGGCTAACCTGCAGGCCGGGCGATGTGTCAAACTTGCTCATACACTCAATAGAGTGATTTATTGTATCGATACTGCAGTTCATCTTACGGGCAATATCCGGCAGATGATTCTCGAGAAGCTCTTCCATATACTCTGAAACAAGACGCTGCTCAAAGCTCGTATCTTTGCCGCTTTGAGCCATCTGGATGAGCAGGCACTCCCGAAGGTCTCGTGCGCCGACACCCGCCGGCTCCAATTTTTGCACAAGCTCCAGCGCCTGCTTCAAATCGTCGAGCGTAAAATCATTTTTATCCTTGTTGTGCAACTGCTCTAATCTTACAGAAAGATATCCTTTGTCATTAATATAATCTATAATCATACCGCCGGCTTCCTTTATGGATTCAGCGGCTTCGACCAGCCGCCACTGCTCTGAAAGATATTCGTGCAGTGATTGAGGGGGCGCTTCCGTATTTTTTAACGCCTCCAGCTTTCTGTCCGGCTGGTCATCTCGAATACGAGGACGGAAAGGCCCTGCTTGCTGCATATAGTCATTAAAATCATCGCTGATACTATCAAGGCGATGGAAGTCTTCGGCCTTGTTGTTGTCCGTATTGATAATTAAATCTTTGTTATCTATATCATCCTGAGCCGGCTCTTCAGGCACGGAGACGTCATCAGGATTCGAAGGTTCGGCCATCTCCAAAACAGGATTGCTATTTAGCTCCTGCTCAATTCTTTCCTGCAGGGCAAGGATGGGAAGCTGGAGAATCTCCATTGATTGAATCATATGTGGAGCGAGCTTCATTCGCTGCTCCAGCCGCATGTCACCTCTCATCTCCAATTTCATAGAAACACCTGACAAAAATCTTTTATTCTGACTTCCGTTTTCTTCATTATATCATAAAAGCACTAAAAGATTTCGTCAAGATTTTCGTACAGATTCAAAAAACCTTAATTACTCTAATTGTTGTCTGCCGATTATAGCGTCGGTAAGCATTTTACCGCTTGCATACTCGATAGTGCTGCCGGTCGGAAGGCCCCTTGCTAAGCGGGTAATTTTTACGCCGGTATCCCTGAGCAGCGAGCTTATATAAAGCGATGTTCCGTCGCCGGCCATATTGGGATTGGTGGCCATTATGATTTCCTTGATGCCTCCTTTTCGAACGCGCTCGACGAGATTATTAATAGTCAAATCATCCGGCTCAACTCCTTCCAAAGGTGCGATGTGGCCGCCAAGGACGTGATAGAGCCATTTGCAGGTGCCGGTTTTTTCAAGGGCGATGACGTCTTTTGGCTGCTCGACAACGCATATTAAGCTCTTATTTCGCCGTTGGTCAGAGCAGATTTCGCAAATTTTCTGCTCTGAATAATTGTAGCAGATTTGACAGCGTTTGATTTTGTTTTTGACGTCACGTATGGCATCAGCCAGGGCCATAGCTTCTTCCGGCCTGGATTTCAAAATATGAAAAGCCAGCCGTTCCGCCGTCTTAGGCCCAACTC
>CAZUPG010000116.1:0-5819 GCA_964622085.1 uncultured Pirellulales bacterium
TGGTTTTGCGTTTTACACTTTAAGTTTTACATTTTGTTTTGGATTTAGTGCTTAGAATTTAGAATCCTTCGACTATGCTCAGGACAGGTTGAGAATGTAGAATTGAGAATTGAAAAAGTCTTTTTGTCATTCTGAGCGGAGCGAAGTGGAGCGAAGAATCTCAACGATTCGCAAGCCAGATGCTTCGCTTTCAGCTCAGCATGACATTATATTAAAAAGGTCGCTATGAGCAGTAAAATTCAGTCAATCCCATTAGATAAGCTCACGCCTCATCCGGATAATCCAAACAAGATGAGCAAAGCAAATTTCGCAAAGCTCGTCCGCAACATCGAGCGGACCGACCGATATGAGCCGCTGATTGTCCGACCAATCCAGCAGAAGGATATCAGCCACGAAGCCACGAAGTCACAAAGAAATCAACTATATAAAAAAGAAAAAACTTCGTGTCTTGGTGCCTTCGTGGCTAAAAAGGATTGCTTCCAGATAATCAACGGGCATCACCGCTGGCTGGCCTTAAAACAGCTCGGCAAAAAAGAAGCTGATGCGATAGTCTGGGACATTGACGACGACCAGGCCGATATATTGCTCGCAACGCTCAACCGACTATGCGGGCAGGATGTCCTCGACAAGAAACTTGCCCTTCTAAAACGGCTCAGCGAAAAGATGCAGACCTCAGAGCTTGCGAAGCTGCTGCCGCAAACAAAAGCCCAAATCGAAAAGCTAAATCAATTGGCGATTGATAAGTTTCAATCGAAAATCGGCAATCGAAATAGGAAAATCCTCTTAAATCCGCTGGTCTTTTTCGTAAGCGATGAGCAGCAGCAGGTCGTCGAAGCTGCGCTGGATTCTGTTATCGAGCATCTCCACAAGACGCCTAACGGCGGAGATAAAACAAAAGCAGCGAGAAGGGCGGCGGCGTTGGCTGTCATCTGCCAGTATTACTTCGACAAATGGATGAAGGATGAGGCAGGAAAAAAGGGAAGTAGTACTTTTCGTTAGCGAAAAGTACTATTCCCTTCTATTGGTCAGAGGAAAATCAACGAACAATGAACAAAACAATGAACAAAAAGCAGATAAAAGAACTCTATCTGAAAATCCCATACCACATCCTCAATATCTCGCAGCTCAGTCCTGCTGAGAAGGTGCTGCTTGCGCACATTTACAGCTTCGGCGAAAAGGGCTGCTGGCAGAGCAATAAAACTTTAGCGACAATGTTGATGCTTTCAACAAGGACAATAACACAATATATCGCCAGGCTGTTGAAAAAAGATTTAGTGCAGATAAAATGTTCAAAGGGTTACTACCGAACAATCTGGGCAAAATCACATCCGGATGTCGAAGCAGCAGCGCAGCTTTGGTATAGAGGCAAAAAGATAGAAAAATCTGCTGACTCACATAGCAAGAACCAGCGCAGCGACTGCGAAAAAAACTGTCATCGACTTGGCAGAAATCCTCTAACTACTAATAACACAATTATAAAAGAGAATAATAAAAGAACTACTGCAACGCCTTCGCCTCTGCCTGCCGGTGGGCAGGCTCCGGCGTTGCTGACAGAAAGGAAAAAGGCCGCTGATGCTCATATTCAAAAATTCCTTCGGGACTTCGGCGCAAGAAAGAAAAAGTTTCAACCAATGGCAGAACAAGAGTTTCAGCGGCGAAAGCAAGCACTACTGAAGGCGTTACAAGGATGAAAAAGCAAAAGAAACCAAACACAATACGTCATTCTGAGCGTACATCCGCTTGTCATTCTGAGCGGAACGAAGTGGAGCGAAGAATCTGGGTAACGTAAGAATAGTTTCCTTCGGAACCCAGATGTTTCGCTTCGCTCAACATGACAGTTATGATTATTGGAATTACTCAAGAAGGAGCTTGGAAAAAAATGAAAGGAATACCTTTAACACAGGGCAAGGTCGCCGTTGTCGATGAAGAAGATTATCCCGAGCTGATAAAGCACCGCTGGTACGCTTCGCGAAAAGGCAGAACCATCTATGCCAGAAGGGACATTCGCAGGGCAGGCGTTAGACGAACAATTTATATGCACAGGCAGATAATGAATCCGCTGCCCGGCTTTGAGATACACCACATCAATCACAACGGCCTGGCCAATCGCAGGGCCAACCTGTGCTTATGCACGCACAGTCAGCACAGCAGAAGCCAGCGTCCTCGAAAAAACGGCTCATCACGCTATAAAGGCGTCTTTCGCTACAAGAGAAACGGCAAATGGTGTGCTCAAATCAAACAAAACAAACGGCGTATTCATCTGGGCGTCTTTACATCGCAGGTGCGGGCGGCAAAGGCATACGACGACAGGGTGGCAGAATTGTTCGGTGAATTCGCATATCTGAATTTTCCGCATCGGCTCAGCCGCCGGAATATCTGCAGATGGCTTATGGCAACGCACGGCCGAATGTTCGCTGTAACTTTTATAAGGCGCTCCGACAACAAAGAAAAAACCATCAAGGCGCGAATCGGCGTAAAGATACATCAAAAGGGAAAGGCAATGCGCTATGACCCACGCAACAAAAAGCTGGTTCTTGTTTTCGATATGAGCGAGCGTAAGTACAAGTGCATACCCATCGAGGGCATAGAGGCCGTCACCTATAATGGAAAAAGATATAGAGTGGACTAGAAATTATAATTAGTGGATGCAAATGAAAATACTTACATATAAATTCGTTAGCCAGAACCTTCGCTCTGCTCAGGTTGACATATCCCTTTGTCATTCTGAGCGGAACGAAGAGGAGCGAAGAATCTCACCCATACCAATCTTGGCTAAGGTCTTCCCAATCAGGATTTGTTGTTTTTATGAGCTCGACCTTTTTCTTGCGCAACCATCCCTTTATAGTCTTTTCTCTGGCAATGGCAGAATAAATATCACCAAACGTCTCAAAGTAAATCAGCTTGTTGATGTTGTATTTCTTGGTAAAACCCTCAACCAACTTATTCTTATGCTGAAAAACTCTTTCTTTGATATTGTTGGTCAGCCCGGTGTAAAGCGTGCCGGATTTATTGGTCATAATGTAAACATAGTATTGATTGTCTTTTTGCATATTTTTTATTGTATCGTGAATTATATTCGTAAGCCAAATGTTTCGCGGAGTTTATCCTCGAGCGAAGCGAAGGGCTCAACATGACAATGAAGCTGTCGGATTTCTAACAGGGAGTATATCTATGGCCAAAGAAAAGAATCTTTCTAAGAAGCAGCTTGCAGTGCTCGATGATTTATTCAGTGGCGAATTGGACGAGCAGGCGGCGCTGGAAAAATACAAGGTGAGTCGAAACCAATATTGCAAATGGCTTGCAGATGAGCTTTTTGCCGAGCAGTTTGACCGGCGTATCACCGCTGCTTATCGGCAGAGCGCCGCTTTGATTGCGAGATACGCTACCTTAGCTGCTGCCAAGCTGGTTCAGCTGACAGAATCGGAAAGTCAGGAGACCGCCCGCAAGGCCTGCCTGGATATTATTACGTATCACGGGCTTCCAGCCCGTGGGAACACGGCGAACGAAAAACCTACCGAGCACCATTTGCAGACATTATCGCCGGAAACCGCAAGCAAGATCCTCGAGGTCCTCGCAAAGCAGCAAAAGATAGAGGCCAGATGACAGATGACGGATAAACAGAGGCAAAATCCAGCATCCTTATTAAACTTTTCGGGCAAAAGTTTAATAAAAATCCGGCAATTAAACCAAAGTTTAATAAGCCATAACTCCTTGAGAATAAGTAAGATACGAGATATAAAGTGTATTTAACAATGATTTTACCCTATTTTGGCTTGACTTATTAAACTTTTTAGCTAAAAAGTTTAATAAGATTTTAATAATTAAACGAAAGTATAATAAGGTATGAAATCCAGCGATTTTACAGACAAATGTTCCGGTGAGCTTGTTGCTACGATAGAAGGCCAGATGGCCTTTGTGCCGAGCGACCTTTCTCCTGCGCTCCGGTGGACGCCAGATTTAATCGCCTGCTTATCGGACGCAGATTTAGCCATCGGTCAGCTGCACGGAATAGGACTAAATCTGCCAAATCCTGATTTGCTGATAACTCCCTTCATTCGACGAGAAGCAGAGCTATCCAGCCGGATTGAAGGTACGCAGGCCAACCTCAAACAGATATATCTGTTTGAGGTACAAGAACGTCCAATCGAATCAAAGGTGCCTGACGTAAGAGAAGTGTCCAATTATGTACATGCCCTCGAGTTCGGGCTTAAGAAACTCACGGAGCTGCCGGTATGCCTGCGGATGATGCGAGAGCTGCATGAGATTTTACTTAAAGACGTTCGCGGTGAGCAAAGGGCACCAGGGCAATTCAGAAAAGTGCAAAACTGGATTGGCCCTATAGGTACTCCTATCGAGCAGGCAAGTTACGTCCCACCGCCGCCTGAACAGATGTTAAAAGCACTTGACGCGTTCGAGAAATTCATTAACGCCCCGCTTAATAATCTGCCTGTTCTTGCCTGGCTGGCGATGATTCACTATCAGTTCGAGGCAATACATCCTTTCCTCGACGGCAACGGAAGAATAGGCAGATTGCTGATTACCCTGCTATTGTGTGCAAAAGGCATACTGGATAAGCCGCTTTTGTATCTTAGCGCATATTTCGAGCGCAACCGACGACAGTATTATGACCTTCTGCTGAAGGTAAGCACGCGTGGACAATGGACTGAATGGATACAGTTTTTTCTTCAGGGCGTTACAGAGCAGTCAAAAGATGCCTTCGACAGGGCACGACAGCTGATGGATTTACAGCAGAAGTATCATGAAATAGTTCATATCAAGAAAGGCTCGGCTATGCAAATCCGGCTTGTTGACCTTATCGTTGAACGCCCGCTTATAACAACGGTTTATACGAGTAAGGTTTTAAATATCTCTTACCCCGCGGCTAAAAATAACATTATCAAGCTCATTAAAGCTGGCATCTTAAAAAAAGTTGTTACAGCTGGCCGTAATAAATTTTTCATAGCTGAGAGGGTTCTTGAGATTATAAACAGGCCTTTCGCCAAGTAGCATTATTGCTCTGCAGATGAGGGTGTTTTACGAAAATGCTTGCAATTTTCGGCTGAATCAGGTATCATATAATCAGTTTCAGATGGAGGCCAAAAAGCCCCTCATATTTAGCTACAAATGCAAATGAAAACAAACACACTGCTGATAATTTCATTTTTGGCTGTGTTCGCCGGCTCAGCTTCCGTGGCCGGGGGCAGCAGCTGGTCTGACTTCGTGATACCTGCTCAGCAGGATGCCAATTCGCTTATAGCGGTGGAGAATGAGCCGATTGGCGTTGATAGCAACAGAGTCACGGCGGTCGCAGAGAACTTCTACCAGGACGGCCGGAGAATAAAAATGCTGGGAGTGAATTTCTCCTTCGCCGGCAATTTCCCGAGCCATACCAATGCAGCCGTCTCAGCCGAACGTCTGGCGGCGGCGGGAATAAATTCCGTTCGCTGTCATCATATGGATACATCCAAATATCCCAACGGCCTTTGGCATCCTTCGCACGGCGAAACCATATATCCTGAGGCGATGGACCGGCTGGATTATTATATAAACGAGTTAGCCGATAAAGGTATCTATATCAACCTGAACCTGCACGTCGGCCGGGAGCACAGCCAGTACCTGGGACTGCCTGAATCTAATACCAGCTATGATAAGATTGTCGGGATTTACACGCCTGCGTTGGTACAGGCACAAAAGGACTTCGCACAGGAAATGCTCGAGCACATCAATCCCTATCGCGGCGTGCGTTACGCTGATGACCCGGCTATTGCGTTCGTGGAGATAACAAACGAGGACAGCTTCTTTATGTGGGGCTCGATGGA
>CAZUPG010000117.1:0-5806 GCA_964622085.1 uncultured Pirellulales bacterium
AAGCCATTGTGTGTTCGGCGGCGCTGAGGGTGTTACCGCCGGGAGTATTCATTACTAAAATTCCTTTTCTGGTGGCCTCCGCAACGTCAATGTTATCGACACCAACCCCAGCTCGGGCAATGGCCTTTAGTTTGCCGGGATTGGCCAAGACCCTGGCGGTAACCTTTGTACCGCTTCGGATAATTAGGCCGTCATATTCACCGATAATCCCTGCGAGCTCATCCTCGCTTATACCCGTTTTAACAACTGGCTCAACGCCCTCTGCCGAATTGAGCACGTCAATACCCTCCTGCGCAAGTTTATCCGTAATCAGAACCTTAATCATTGTAGAACTCCGAAAACCCATATACTTCTTTCTTCTATCTCTGGCCACTTGCCGCCAGGGCATGGGACAAAGTTACCGCCCAGCCGGCAGCGATAACCACCAGCAGGGCGATAATTATATATCTTATTTTTACTTTAGCAAAAAACTGCTTAATAAACTCAAAATATACTCCAAAAACGGTTGTAAATAAAGCCAAAATAGCCACCACAACCGTAATACTGCAAAATAGACCCCCTGCCGGCTGAATATAGAACGCCTCGATGATTTTGCCTTGACTGAAGGCAAGTAGCGAGGTCGTCATCCCGCAGGTCGGGCACGGCAGGCCAAATCTCTGCTTGAACCCACAAGGCCTAAGCCACCAGCTTATATCAATTTTGTCATTTGCCGCCAGCGCAAATAGGCCAAATGTCGCAGCTATGCCTAAGAATAAAACTGCCGCTATAATCCGCTGTTGTTTCGTCGCACGGCAAAAAAATCTCTTCTTATTATTTAGTTGTTGGTTTGACTGCATTATTAGATTAAAATAGAATAATATTATAATCCCGTCAAGGTTTATCCAATAGTAGGGTGGGCTTCAGCCCACCAGAATCAGGAACCGCATGGGCTAAAGCCCATCTTACGAGCCACGAGAGACGAGTAACGAATATGGTTTTAGACCAGGGAAATTTGAGCAGGATGTTGGAAACAGCCATTGTGGCGGCGCGACTGGCCGGCCAGCACGCTATGGAAGAAATCAACTTCATCAAGGCATCGGTAAAAAATGCCACAGAATTAGTAACGCAGGCCGACACACAATGCCAGCAGATAATTATCGATAGAATTAAGCAAGTCTTTCCAGACCATGGCTTCATAGCTGAAGAAGGCATTGAGGGAAAATTATTTAAACAGCCGCCCCGTGGGGCAGAACCTATCTGGTGGCTCATCGACCCGATTGATGGAACCAACAATTTTGCACATCGTATGTTATTTTTTGCTGTCAGTGTTGCGGCAATGTATCAGGGTAAACCCATCGTAGGCGTCATTTTTGAGCCAGCCACGGAATCGATGTTTACCGTTGTTAAAGGTGGCGAGGCGCAATTAAACGGCAGACGAATCACGGCGAGCAAAGAGAAGATGGATGAGTTTTCGAGCATTGGTCTGGACAGCCATTTCGATAGTGAAATCCCCCCTTGGGCCAGGGAGATTATGAATCGGACAAGATTTCGCGTTCTTGGCTCGGCAGCTCTGCAATTCGCCTACATGGCAAAGGGCGGCCTCATTGCCGATATCGCACAGAATGTTAAACTGTGGGACATAGCGGCAGGGGTCTTGCTCGCAGAAGCCGCAGGCGCTATTGTAACAAACTGGCAGGGTGAAAAAGTCTTTCCTGTCGATTTAGACAGCTACGAAGGCCAAAAATTCAAAATATTAACCGCCAACAAAAAAGTCCACAGCGAACTTCTGAATCTCTTAAAAGCGTAATTTCTTGCCTGTCATTCTGAGTGAAATCACGATGAAATCGGGATGTAGCGAATAATCTCCTTTTACGTAAGCCATATCCTTCGCGGAGTTTATCCTTGAGCGAAGCGAAGGGCTCAGGATGACAAGCTATGAGCTTGTCACCTTGGGTCTGGGACTAGATGAAGTGCACGGATTTTTACTTTGCCTACCTCTCTCATTTCAACAGGGTCGTAATAGACATTGCTCCTGTCGAGTATGGCCATAACTCTTTTCTGTGGGCCGTCATTGCCGATGCGAACGAGTATATAAGCGGTAAAGACGTCACTCCGCACGGTAACGAGATTACTAATCCGTGCAAAGATTACATCCCGCTCCTCAAAATCGTTTGGTGCACCATCGTCTCCTGTCAAATCAGGAAAACCAAGCAAGTCGCCTGTTTGCGCTTGGTAATAATCCATCCCTAAAACGTTCATCAACTCGCCGATACTTCTAAAACCTTCTATCGTCTCTCGATGTCCAACTATCGACCAAGCTAATCCATATCTATTCGGGTCATCTACAGCCAGATTCGGATCGGTGACCCACGGCAGTTGTGCGAGCACAAACCACGGGGCGGTATTGATATTGAGCCGGCCGGGGACTTTTAGCTCATTAGGATCCACATCAGATATACCGTATCCATCACCATTATTGTCGATACCATCCACAGTTGGGTCAAAAACGGTCAGATAATTAAAGAGCTGCTGAAGAGCTGAATTTTGCAAATCAAGCCGGACGTTATCTTCGGTATCACTTGGACCGATGCTATTAGCATCACGACAGAATACCATACCTATCTCACCAATATTTGTAAAATCACTATTCGCAGGATGTGCCTGAATCTGCTCACCGCCGGCGTTATAGCCGTTTTCAAATCCGAGCGTTGCTCCCGGAGTAGGCCCAGACCACAAACGCCTTATACACTTGTGCCTGTTAATATCGCGCTGCAAACTATGGGGGTTATTATCTACTAAAAGCCAGCCAGCTTGCACCGGAGGAACAGGGAACGAATCGACTGTAATATAACCGCCGCTGGGAATGGGCCTCTGCAATTCTATTGAGGTGCCGCCCTTAAACTTTAAGGTCGGTTCCACTTGAACAGTCCCAACAGCATTGAGCGGGGCCATAGTATTCTCCTTCAGTATGACATAGTATTGCCCTGCAACCCAGCTATCTAAAGAATAATCATTTTCGTCAACTGCCAGTTGCCAGCCGACTGGATGGTTATCCTCGGCATATGACATATAAAGCTCCACCGCATAAGACTCGTAAATTATACTTGGGTCATCTGTATCCCGAACAAATCTATGCGCCAGCTCTGATATGTAAATGCACGGCCATTCAAATCCATAATGTCCGTTTAAAACTGTAACATTTGGCTCATCCGTATCAACATAGTCCTTTATATTAACCGCAATTTGAGCAGCCAGACTATTAGGGTCAACGAATCCGCCGTCTATCAATCCCTCTCGTATCGCAGCATACAGTAAATATTCATTGCTGTCATTGACACTCGCCATTTTTGTTCCATTTGGGTCGATTATCCGGTCCATATTGTAGGTAGTGGCAAGATGCCGATAGGAATAGTTATTTGGCTCCGAGAGCTCATATTGCGCCCGCTCAAACCAGCCTGGTAAATTTGAATCAAATGGCACCTGTTTGCCAACTTGGAAGACGTTATCCCATACCACTTCGATTCGGGTATCAATATCAGTTTGGTTAATAAGGTGTCTAAATCGTAATTCTAGCTCATCGCCGGTATCAAAAGGCGTATATGCTCCAATTGAATCAAGATATTGCCAGATAACATTCTGCTCATACAGCAATAAATCATTCGGCTCAGTTCCGCATCGCCACTCCTGTAATTTGTCTGCTGCTGTTGCAAGAGAACCATTTGCACCTCGTACTGAAAGTGCTGCAAGATTTATCTGCATCTGGCTGTGGCCATCAATATTTGGTTCTGTGTCAGTAGGGTCAAATTTGTAGGCGGTATTGACGTTTAACATCCCGCCGTTATCAACAATTCTAATCGCAGCATAAATTGGCTTGCCCTTACTGCTGTTCATATCAGGGATAGCTACCCAGACAGAATCCGAGACACCGTCACCATCGGCATCGGCGTTTGCATCTATAATATACGTCTGATAATCATCAATAATTTCTGCCTGTAAATTATTTGCATCCAGCACATCATAGATATCGCTTATCCGTCTCCATTTATAATCACCTGTACCGAACCAGTATGGCTCAAGGCAGGCCAGCCAGATATTGTTTGCATCGGGATAGTCGTAGTATTCCTGACCTGCCACTCCGGGCACGTCTAAAGCCAGTTCCTGCGATATCTTTGCAATGACCGTTTCCACTGCCGAGTTTAGCTCTTTGTTCTCCGATAAGCCGGACGTTGCCATCTTATCCAGTCGGCTGACCAAAACGAACATAACACCGATGATAGCCAGCAGGCTCGTCAAAACCACAGCCAGTATAAGAGCTGACCCGGGATTTGTTCGTGGTTCGTGGTTCGTGGTTGGTGGTTTGAATTTTGTTTTTATCATACTCTATTCTCTACACTATGAACTAAAAACTATGAACAATGAGCTAATTATCCAAATAAACAATATGCGTAAAGGTCCTGCCGTCTTTTATTATTCCCTTGGAATCATATAATGTGAAAGTAAATTTTAGGGCCTTTGGCCAGCTCCCAGACCAAGCATGCCAATCGTCATCTGTTATGTCTGCTGGCATGTTAAAGAAAAATCCGAAAATCCCATCAGCATTAGTGTCCCAACTACCGGTAAAATCTGAAATATCCGGCATCCATATAAATGTTCCGCTGTCCCATTGTGCCCATTGAATCGTAAAGTTGGAGATACCATCAACCAAATACATTGGTATGTACTCTCCTGCGTTGGGGTTCACAGGGAGAGACGATACCCAGTCCACAAAATACTGAGCGGGGTCTCTTACTTTCCATTCGGCCAGCGAATCCTTCACAAATTCATTTGGATCATATAAGGAAGGGGTATCTATTAACGTATCATCAGAAGTTAGTATTTTCTGTTTCCTGGTCAGAATATTTGGATTAATAGCTTGTCCATAGTAAATGCTTGCAACAATACCGGATACGGTTTTTAATGCCTCATCATCATTTAATTTCTCATAGCGGTATTGTCTGACCGACTTAAAATCACCATCGCTTAAAAAAGCTACGCTGTCGTACCTTAAGTCATTAGAGTCTTTTACAAATTGAAGTGCCATAGGCGCATCTTTTATAAGGCTTTGAAAGTCGGCGTTGAGCTGGTCGGTAATGGCCCGCAGCTTTCGCATAATCTCGGCGTTTGCAGAAGCCGTGCGGTGGGAATCTATACTGACTCTGAAAATCACGCTCGCAAAGGAAAACACCATCGCCAGAATCCCGACAGCCACCAGAAGCTCAATTAATGTAAAGGCCTTGTGAGTTCGTTGTTCATTGTTCGTTGTTCGTTGCTTATTTTTCATCGATTTATAGATTTCTTCAAACCACTTAACATTTTCGATAAATCTGTTAGCTTATTTTTCAAATCACTGAAATTTTCATTGTTTATGTAGCGCTGCTTGAATGATATTTGCAGCATTGTAACGCATTCAAAAAGCGAACCTCTTGCTATATCTATAAAACGACTGAAATCCTTTTTGCTTCGAGCCGACCCTTCTGCAATATTCGACGGTATGGAAACCGCTGCCCTTCTTAGCTGGTTTGTTAATCCGAACATCTCTTCTTTTGGAAAGGCCTTTGTTAATAAATAGATGTCATTAACCACGTCAATCGCCTTGTTATAAACATCGAGGTCTTCAAAATTAAATCCCATCGTATTCTCTTTCTACGAACAACGAACTATGAACCATGAACAATGAATTATTAAAATCTAATTACCTTTTGATACACTGTTATACAGGGCTTTCTTCCGCTACCGACCGGAGGCGGAACTACCCAAATCAGACCACCACCCATCCAGGGTCTGTCAA
>CAZUPG010000118.1:0-5792 GCA_964622085.1 uncultured Pirellulales bacterium
ATCATAAAAACGATATACATCTGGAAATAGAAGTTGGCGGCACTATCGCCCAGACCGTAGCCGATTTTCTCCTTTAGGGAGAGCTTTCGTGATTCAGTTTCCATAAATTACTCCTTTACCCCGTTAGCAAGAAAGCTCCGCCGGAGCTTTCTAACGGGCTTTACTTTAATCCAGGTTCACCACATCAAAAAAACACAATATAGCATGAGAACAAGCCTACGCAACATTTTTTCTAAAAATTTTGTTTGGCTATGATGTGTTTTCTTTGCCCCGCAGTTGGTAGGGTGGGCTTTAGCCCACCGACAAGATAATGGTGGGGCAAGCCCCACCCTACATTATGTTGACCAAATATGAGGTATTCGAGCGATTTTAAGGCCTTATAAATGGTGTGATACCCGCAACTCAAACCCTCCGTCCCTTAGGGATTGTGGAGGACGGGTCGCTGCGAAGCACGAGCTGCGACTTATTTACGAGGCATGGCGGCAGCTTCAATTTCAAATAACAGGTCAGGACGGCAGATGTCACAAACCACCGTTACCCACGGCCAGGCAAGAGCGGCCTTTGAGTCGTCAAAAATCTTCTCGACCTCGGTCGTCTTACAGTAAGCCACGACCTGGACCACATCTTCATCGGCACAGTGCATATCCCTCAGAACTGCACGAACATTTTCTATGGTTGTATTTATCTGGCCCAGTGCATCGCCGATATTCGTCGTGGCGCCGTTGGCATCAATGGAGGCGGTTCCGGAAACAAATACTGTTTCTCCTGCCGGTGTAATCGCTCTCGAAGCCCGCGAAAAGGCAGAGCCGTACTCAAATGCACACTGCTGTTTTCCAACAGCTCCGAGGAACTGGATTGAATCGGTCGGCTCCAGCACCGCTGTCAAATCCATTGCACAACTTCCCCCGGAAGACGGGCTAAGTCCAATCCCCGTACTGGCGGGCATCGATTGTCGGTTTCCCTCGCCGACGAGCCCACGCTCGGTGAAAAACTCGTTTCTGACATGATTGAAATCATCGTACCAAGAGAGAATATCACCCAGCCAGATCCATGTACGTGGCACCGAAAGGAAATCAGCCCCTGACTGTTTCAGTGCTGCTTCGGCCTTTTCCAGCATAGCTCGTGCCTGTTCGTTGGCTTGTGTGCCCCGCCCTTCGGCGGTGAGCTCAGGACGGTCGAACCGCTGAGCGGATATACCTGAAAGTGTAAGATACACCAGGCCCGGCACCCGAAAAATGCGTCCGCACAGGGTTTGGTCCAAAATAATTACTTCCGGCCTGCTGGAGCTGCTCACTGCGTGAACCTGGACCCCGGAAATCGGCCCGCACTTCCCTTCCTTGCCGACCAGAAGGCTCGGAGCAACTCCATCGTCGATATCGCCATACTCTTTCGACCGTACGTCCGAGATAATTCCCATTACGTTGTCAGTAGCAAAAACCCGCTCCTGGAGTATGCACGCTGCTTTTGAGCGTAGTATCTCCCGGATACCGGAAAAGATTTCTTGTGCCTGCCTCTGCGGTGGCGCATCGGCCTTGGGAGTGGCTGAAATATAGATTTCAGTCGCCTCGGAGGATTCAACGCTGCGTGTGTCAAAGTTTACGGTCATTTCGATTTTATCCACCTTTGCAAATTGTCTGGGGGCTACCCAAACGCGAAAGAATGCGTTTGGGGGACCACTGCCAGGCCGTCCAAAACTTACGCTGGTTCACCCCGTTAGAAAGAATGCCCGGCCCTTTGGACAAGGTAAACAATACGCACAACAGGGTGAAGGTCTAAAGCCCCACCCGAGTTTTCCAACGGGGTTTACACAAGCTGATTAAACCATATATGCTAAATATCGTTAATAGAAAAACCAAGCTTAACCTTAACTCTGCTTTGCCCTTTTTTCTTATATGTGTTTAGCCTAAAAATGCCGGTTTTTGACCGAAAACCGGCACTCACTGATAAATTGAGCCATTTTCAAGACTCTTGAGAGAACCAAAAAACCCGATAAGCACCTAAAAACGCCATTCTTCCTGGCTAAATACATACTTTTTCCTGAAAAAAGGGTTCTTATTGCGTAATTAATATTATAGGACTACGACAATGGGCTTATTGGCGTGTTACTCCCGCTCCAGCCATTGTTCACCGTAGCCGGGGGCTGCTCCGGCTTTGGGAGTGGCCATCGTTATTGGCAGCTCAATGGGGATTTTGCGAGAGCCACGAACGACCCGCTCCAGTTCTTCCGCTGTAACCGTCACAGGATCGATGACAAGTTCAGGTACGCTGTAGGTCATGAGGCAGGAGTCATAAAAAGTCGGGTCCTTCTGGGGCATCAATAGGGGTTTGTAAACTTTGCCTGCCTGGTCAACATAGCTAAAGTAGGACCTGGTAAATACCCCGTGCTCCCTCTTGCTGCTGAAAGCTATCCACCGGCTGTTACTGGACCAGCTATGCCATGATTCGCTTTGGTCGCTGTTGGTTTCCAGCCGGCGGTATTTGTAAATTCCGGTTTTCTCGGCAGCGTGTAGGTCCATCAAGTACAAATCGCTACTCTGGTGATAAACAGGAAAGCAGCCGTAATTGCACATGCAGAACAACAGCCAGCGGCCATCAGGACTGATTCGCGGCAACAGGATGCTCTGGCCTGTGTCCTCAGCTGAAAGCACCGTCTCCACTTCACCCCACTGGTCACGCTCAAGGTCGTAACTTATTCTGACCAGGTCGTACTTGAGCTGCTCATATCCTTCCGGTGGAAGTTTATCTTGGCTGGTCCACAATAGCGGTGCACTGCAGAAATACAGGTAACGACCGTCTGCTGACCAGGTGGGGTAAGTCTCCAAACGAGTCTTTTGGGCAATCATTGGTGAGGTCTTTACGGTTTTTGAGTCAACCAGGTAATAAGCCAGCAGAGAATCGAGGTCAACCACGCCACGAACCTCGTTTCTGGCGGCATGAAAGAACAATCGCACGTTATTGATAGAATATACTGCCAGCCGGCCACTGGGGTGCCACGAAGTATATCCGAATTTCGCCCCGACCTTGTTGACCACACCATCTTCGACCAGCAGGGTAGCACTACCGTATTTTGATTTGCGGATGCCAACCAACATTTTGTCGGTACGGTTATTGCAAAATGTGTGACAGTTAAGGCACCCTCCCCAACATTTATTGTCCAACACGGGCGATTCATCATAGTTCTGCAAATTGCGCTGATAAATGCCTATCTTGCCCCAAGCACTATGCGCCGGATGGATATTCCTGTACACCAGATAACCGTCAATATCCTCGCGGGCGATTTTGTTGGTAATGGTAGAAAATAACTTCCATCGATTATTTTTCGTTTTTACAAAAACATCAAAATGTAGTTCTTCTCCCTTATTTTTATTCAGGAGTCTGTGCCAGGCGCGCTGAGAAATCACAATTTTGGGTGTCTTGCCGAAAACTTCTATGGTCCTGCCCCGCTTGGAGTATATTTTTACCAAATAATGCGAACCATCTTCCTGCACCAGGAAGTTCAAAGGCGCAATATTGGGGGGAATGACCGTATCGCAATAGTCCGGATGAATCCTGGCAGGCCGGTCGATAACACTATACTCACCAATCTGAATATCACGCCGACGCAGACTGTAGGCCAACGTACCAGCCAACAACATCCCAAATAACACAAACCCAAAAACTTTTACTCGCTTGCTCACTTCTTCATTCCCGAACGACCATAGAGATAATAGAAAAGGTAGCTGTCGCCGTAATCCCTCGCCAGCTTACCAAACGCTGCCCTCTTGTTTCCACCATACTGACCGAAGTAAACACTGTAAAAACGACTAAACCGCTCCTGCGATTCCCTGCTGATTTCACGACCACCCAGTTCAACCTTCTTTCCCGCAAACCTGTAAAGCAGTATCGCCTCCTCATACACTCGCGGAATCACGGAATAGTCAAAATCGTTCAAGCGCTCAAGGTTCTGGACAAATTTGTCCGGTTGCCTACTCAGCAGGTAGTGGGTCATCAGATACTCAAAGGCCATGCGATTTTGATTGTTCTTCTTCAGTAACGCCAGCAGAAACTCTTCAAAATTGCAGGAACTGTAACCATAATCTTCTGTTACCATCAACTCTCGCAGGTGTCGAATCCGGTCATCTGTTGAAAGGTTGGGGTCGGATTGCAGGCAGTTCAGGTAATTATCGGCCCAGTCAGCGTAAAATAGTGTTTTACTAAGCGCTGCAAGGTAAACCTGAGCAGTGCAGGTATTACCCCTGGCCAAGTTTACCAGGGCTAACTCTTTGAGAATCATGGGTCGCTCTCCGAATGTTTCCAGAGACTCAATCAGGCGGTTCTCGGCCAGGTTTATAAGACCGAGATCAAGATAAGTTGGAGTTGACTTCCATATTGTGCTGTAGTAGTAAATGGGACCTGGGGATGGCACGACGAGAGCATGGACATTACATTGTTTGGGATATGAGAACAAATCGTGACTGAGTCGGTCGGTATGATATAAGGCTTGGCAAACCGCATTGAGTATATATGGATGATACTTTTCTGGGTTGTGGCGACTAGCCTCAAGCACCTGTGGCCACATTTTGTGCCAGCTATAGTAATCCACCGCAAACATGCTTTTCAGCTTATTATCATGTGAGAGCAAAGCCGCAGCACCGGTTACTACAAACAGAACCGACAATTCAATGGACCATCTGAGTGCCGGCATGCCGGTATACCATGAAAGTATCCCTTTGGCCAGTTTAGAGGGTTTACTCTGTGGTCCTTTTTTGACTTTTCTCCTGCCACTGATTGAATCATGCTTTGCCTCAGATGAATTGTGGGTTGGCGGCAAAGCAGGGCTTCCAATGAACATTCGCCAAAGTCCCAAAACAAGTGTGGCCAAAGGCAAAAACAAGTAGAGAGCATAAACCATTGTTACCATTCTTGCGGGACCTGCGATTCCTGTACTATCACCGGCAAAGATAGTGAGAATCTCCCATGAGAAAGGCCACAACTTACTAAAGGAATCAATAATACTCACACCAAAAATGAAACCCCCCAAGACGTATGTGATTAGAGGAGCCGAGAACAAATACACAAGGCCCATCTGCCACCGACGTTGAAAAACCAGCTCATAAATCACACAGAGCACCGCAAAGAGCAACCACGCGCCGGCGGCGATTGTGTACATAGTCATAGACAGAACCAGAAAAACAATCAAACCAAGCAGATTGCTCTTTGGTGTTATTCTCAGGTACAGGCATACAAAAAGTAACGCCGCCAATAACGCCGTTGCAGTGGCAAAGTGATATGTGTATTGATTGTACATAGTGAGCAAAAGAACCGGACCGATGAAACGAAGCCAGCGAAAACGGAGGGCTTTTATGGCTATCAAAATATCATCGGTACATGCACAAATCAGCCATGCCTGCATCGCTACGATAAGAGCCCCTGCCCAGGAGTAATAGAAAAACTGCGACAGGAAGGCTGAGAGGTATTCGACGAAGCCACCTGGGTGTGACAAAGACTCTTGGAAAAATTCCCAACCACGGCAGAAGACGGGGAAATTTGTAATTATGCCGGCACCATGATAAATAAAGCGCAAATCGACCTCGAGCCAAAGGTACAAATAAAACAGAGCAAAAAAGAGGAGGCTTCGAATCGGCCTGCCAAGGCTTTGACTCGATAATTTAGAGGATTCAACGCTGCGTGTGTCAAAGTTTACGGTCATTTCGATTTTATCCACCTTTGCAAATTGTCTGGGGGCTACCCAAACGCGAAAGAATGCGTTTGGGGGACCACTGCCAGGCCGTCCAAAACTTACGCTGGTTCAC
>CAZUPG010000119.1:0-5783 GCA_964622085.1 uncultured Pirellulales bacterium
CTGATTTCTCTTTCTACCCAGCCGTGCAGACCTTCCTCGCCCATCATCACTTTCAGAAGCGGTATGATGGTCATAAAACTCAATGATAAAAGAGACGAGACGACCATCGCGCTGAGGACCACGACGATAATCCTCGGCCATTGAGGCCAGACATATTTGAATACTCGCCTAAAAGACTTCATTTTTCTGTTTTTCCAGTATTAACTATGAATCGAACACCTTAACAAACCCAGGCCTTGCGGTCAAGTCTAAATACTATTGACTGATAGTGCCGATTCTGTTAGCTTTATCCCTTTCTAAGGGGCAAAGATAAATGAAAATTGACACTTTCATTTTAGGTGCGTATGAAACCAACTGCTATATCCTGCGCGAAAGCGAGACAGCTAAGGACTGCCTGATTGTTGATGTAGGTCTTGAGCCGAGCAGGTTAATAGATTTCTCTCGTCAAAATAAATTAAACGCGGTTGCGATTGTTCTAACTCATGGCCATATAGACCATATTGCAGGCGTTGCTGCATTGCGTGCTGAGTTTCCTAATATAAAGGTTTACATCCATAAACTCGATGCCGACATGCTCACAGAAGCCCACAGCAATCTTTCCGTTATGATGGGAGCAGCGTTCAGTACTGAGCCGGCTGATATATTTGTCGAGGAGAAAGGTGTAATTGGGGAAGCAGGTATAAAGTTGGAAGTACTCCATACTCCGGGCCATACACCGGGCGGTATATGTTTATATTCGAAGGACGAGGGGATTGTTTTTACTGATGATTCGTTGTTTGCAGATTCAATTGGACGTACAGATTTTCCAGATGGTAGTATGGAAAAGTTAATAACCAGCATACGTGAGAAGCTTGTTACTCTGCCTGATGACACCATCATTTATCCCGGCCACGGCCCAACAACAACAATTGCGCAGGAAAAGGCACATAACCAATTCCTGCAATAGCTAACTTCGCGGCGTTTCGCAAGAATGAACAACTGTGTTAGAAAATTTGATGTAACAGCTACTTTGGCCTGTGTTGGTACGCTGCTTTTCTGGTCTGTTGGGCCGAACTTTATAAAGTTTCTAACCGGACATCTCGATTCGTGGACACAGAATATGCTGCGGTATCTTGTGGCATGTTTATTCTGGCTGCCTTTTCTTTTATTTCTTATTAAAAAAAAGCGGGTTGATAAAAGTGTATGGCGAAGGGCCCTTTTGCCGGCGGTGCCAAATCTTGCTATGCAGAGTTTGTGGGCTGCTGGTTTTTATTACATAGACCCTGCTTTTTTGGCTCTGCTGACCAAATCTTCTATCATCTGGATAGCCGGTTTTTCGCTTATCTTTTTTGTTGATGAAAGACCGCTGCTAAAAAGTAGTCGTTTCTGGTTTGGGATAGCTCTGTCGATAATTGGAGTAGTTGGAGTGTTGGTTTTTAAGGAGGATTTCGCCACAACTAATACCATAACCGGTGTGGTTATTGCGTTGGCGACATCTGTTATGTGGGCGCTATATACAATTTCGGTAAAAGTCGCTTTTAAGGATATTGATTCCCGCACCGGGTTTTCTGTAATCAGTATTTATACACTTTTCGGGCTTTGTGTGCTTGCATTTATCTTTGGCAATCCAAAGGACTGCCTGGAAATGGATGCTTGGCCGTGGGCCTGTGTTATCATTTCAGGTGTAACAGCGATAGGGCTTGGTCATGTTCTGTACTATGTCGCAATCAAACGTATCGGGGTAACTATCCCTGCCATGGTGATTTTGTCTCAGCCGTTTACTGTCTTTGCAATTTCCAGTGTATTGTTTGGAGAGTTCTTGAACGGGTTTCAATGGCTTTTTGGAGTCGTTCTGCTGGCTGGCTCTGCCCTTGCCATCTGGGCCCAGCAGCATTTAAAGCCAGACTAATAATCTGTCAATTTAGAAGTTGTCGTTGAAGTGTTCCGGCTTGCCGTCGTCACTATCGTAGCTTTTTGGTTCTTCGGTCTCGGCTTCAATCTTTATTCGTTCAATTCGCTCAGCTTTCTTTGTATTGCTGTCAATAGTGACCAAAACAGCGTTCATCTTTACATTGCCTGTTGCAATCTCGAAAGGAAAGGGCATTTGTGTTCTAAATGACTTCAAGACACTTTCAACTCCTCGACCAATCACCGAATCATGGGCACCTGTCATACCAATATCGGTAATATATGCGGTGCCTTTGGGCAGGATTCTTTCATCAGCGGTTACAACATGGGTATGAGTGCCGAAACATAAGCTGGCCCTGCCGTCGAGATGGTAACCCATTGCGACTTTTTCACTTGTGGCTTCGGCGTGAAAGTCAACGATTATGACATCAGCTTTCTGTTGAAGCTGCGGCAGGATTTTATCAATAGCATTATAAGGGCAGTCAGCCGGCTTCATAAAAAGTCGGCCTATCAAAGAGACTACTGCAACGGTTGGCCCTTTGCCGGTTTTATAAAGCGCATAGCCCCTGCCGGCAGCTTGTTCGGAAAAATTTGCAGGCCGGACGATATTGTCGCTTTTTTCCAGCGTCTCAATTATATCTTTTTTGCGGTAAGTATGGTCGCCTAACGTAATTAGATTAACGCCGTAGCGCAGTAATTTGTTGTAGATTTGCGGCGTTATTCCGGAGCCGCCGGCAGCATTTTCAGCATTGGCTATTACACAATCGATGTCCAGCTCTGCAATCAACGACTTTAGCCTCTCGGCCACAATCCGCCTTCCCGGCCGACCCACTATGTCACCAATACAAAGAATATTTAGCTTCATGATTTGTATGTCGAATTTTTGCTATTTAGCGTACTCGATGCAGCGGACCTCGCGCAGCAGAGTTACCTGGATTTCGCCGGGGTAGGCCATTTCTTCTTCGATCTTTTTGGCTATGTCACGCGCAATTTTCATCGCTGCCTCATCTTCAACTTTATCTGCATTGACTATGACGCGGATTTCTCTGCCTGCCTGAATTGCGTATGCGTTTTCAACTCCCTTAAAGCTGCTGGCAATTTCCTCAAGTTTTTCCAATCGTTTGATATATCTCTCGAGCGTTTCTCTTCTGGCACCGGGACGTGAGGCACTAATTGCATCGGCGGCACCCACCAGCGGTGTATATGGGTTATCTGCCGGGATATCGCCGTGATGGCCGGCAACGGCATTTAGCACAATGGGTGATTCGTTAAAGCGCTTGAGATAATTTGCGCCTATAGTGGGGTGATTGCCTTCAACCTCGTGGTCGATGGCCTTGCCAATATCGTGCAACAATCCTGCACGCCTTGCTATAGAGCCATCCAGCCCGAGCTCATCGGCCATAACTTGGGTTAGAAAAGCAACTTCGATGCTGTGACGAAGTACATTTTGTCCGTAACTTGTTCTATAGCTCAAGGCACCGAGCATACTGAGCACTTTATTGCTTAATCCTCTGATGTTGGTCTCGACAGCAGCATCTTTGCCGATTTGTAGGAGCTTGTGGTTGACATCCTTTTTGGTTTGGGTGACAAGCTCCTCGATTCGAGACGGATGTATTCGTCCATCTTGAATGAGGCGTTCCATGGAAATCCGAGCCACCTCGCGCCTGACAGGATTGAAACCGCTAACAACAATCATTCCGGGGGTGTCATCGACAATAACGTCTACGCCGGTAGCTTTTTCGAATGCGCGAATATTGCGTCCTTCTCTGCCGATAACTCGGCCTTTCATATCGTCATTGGGTATCTCGACAGTTGAGACAGCTACTTCGCAGGTTTGCTCAGCAGCATAGCGCTGGATGGCCGTGCTGATTATTTCCCGGCTTTTTTCGTCAGCAGTTTCGGTAGCTTCATTGGTCTTGCGCTGGATTAGAACCGACATCTCGTGCTCACACTCGTCTTCAAGGCGTTTTAAGAGCAGCTTCTTGGCCTCTTCGATGTCCATTGCGGTGATTTTGAGCAGTTGATTTTTCTGTTGTACCATCAAAGCGGAAAGCTGTTTTTCCTTAAGCTCGGCATTGTGCAGTTTTCTATCGAGTTCTTGTTCCTGGTGTTTTAGTTCCTTTTCCCGATGCTGTAGCGTCTCAACCTGGCGGTCAATGGCATCTTCGCGTTTGATTAATCTCATTTCGGTTTCGTGCAGCGTTGCACGAATTTTGTTGACCTCATCAGTAAATTTCTCCTTTTTCTTAATGGTTTCCGCAGCAGCTTCAATCTGTGCGGACTTGATTATGTTTTCCGCCTCCTTTTTAGTGCCTTCGGTTTGTCGCTGCAGGTCTTGCTCGAAGGTCTTGGCTTTTGCCCTGGAAATTATCTGTTGGACAATGACAGCAAGACAAATTCCCAGAATAAAAGCAACGGCTGTGATGAGGATATCTGGAAGCGGAATTTGCATTAGTACGGTGTTCATAATTTCTACCTTTCCTTTGTTCTTACCCTGTTAGAAAGAATTTTGTGGCACGGCCATCTTTGGCTGTGTTTTTCACGGGCTGGAAGCCCGTGCCACGCCTTTTCTAACGGGGCTTACCATAGTGTTAATAAACAATCGCTCAAAGAAGACGAACTATGGGATTTTCCGGCAAGAAAGCTCCGAAGACACGGAGTTACGGTAGGTAAAAGGCTGTGAATTGCGAAATCCGTTTTGCCGGAGCGTTATCAGCTTTGAAGAGCCGAAATCACCTCTATTTGGGGCATTTTGGCCTTAATAATTTTGTTTTTACCGAAATTAGCTGGTTTTGTGCTCAATACCAATTCATTCTCCGTCTTTGCTCTGCGAAGCTACGCAAAGCAGAGAGTACTACGAAGGACGAACTCTCCCTCGTTGGTAACTAATTCCTTATTTTCAACCGGATTTCGTTTCACGCTAATTTTACCCAGCACCAATTTTGAGATTCCACCGTCGTGGCACGGGCTTCCGGTTCGACTCGCTTCGCTTGCTCACCGCCCTGAGCGAAGTCGAAGGGCAGCCCGTGCAAACACGGCCAAGCCTGTCCCAAGCGAAGTCGAGGGGGTGGCCGTGCCACAAATGCTGCTTTTCAAAATAGGTGCTTGGTGTCTTTGTAACCTAACTGCCGTTGGTAAAAGAACTTAAAGCTCTTTTGCCCATATGAGTATCCCGTTGCAAAAACAAAGCAGAACAACCTTAAAAGGTACGAGACAACTCACAATTATGTTCGTCAGCACTAAACTATAACTTTATAGTAAAGCATGTAAGATAAACCGTCAAGGGAAAAATGCTCAAACTTCGGGGTTTTTTCATAAGCTTCTCCGCAGCAAATCCTTGTGAAGCCAAAAGCAGGCATTTATTGCTTCTGTTAGCATTGTATTTGGGTCAGGTCACATCCTGATGTAAAAAAATCGGTTAGCGGGTAGGTCAAAAATGAGCTGGTTGTGGGTCAAAAATGCGCTATTGACCGGGTCAAAAATGGACTTCCACTGGAGCAAAAATGCGCTACTACTAATAACACAACTATAAAAGGGAATAGTAAAAGAACTACTCGTCTCGGCGAAGGCCTTCGCCGAAGCCGGACTGCAACGCCTTCGCCTTTACCCCCCAAGGGGACTCCGGCGTTGCTGGCAAAGCGGAAAAAAGCCGCTCAAGCCCAGGTTCAACAGTTCAAGCGAACATTCGGCATAGGAAAGAAAAAATGGCAGCCATTAACAGAACAAGAGTTTCAGCGGCGAAAGCAGGCACAACTTAAGGCATTATTAGGATGAAAAGACAGAGGACAGATGACAGAGGACAGAGCGTTAAGCGGTTGCGGTCCCGTTAGGGATGGCCAAGTCCATTGCGCTACTCGTTTCGTCAAACGTTCCTTCGACTTTGCTCAGGACAGGCT
>CAZUPG010000120.1:0-5780 GCA_964622085.1 uncultured Pirellulales bacterium
GCATATGTATAACGCTACAAGGCACTTAGGAAAATATGTGATTGCTGAGTACACGTATTATGACCGTCCACTCACCGAAAGGTATACAAAGATTCCATACGATATATTCGGTGCTTATGTAAACGTTACAAAGGAAAATAAGAATCATCCTCATTTGCCGTTTTTCACTGCAAGGGAAATTCTTGAGAGACAGGACCTCTGGGCACACAAGAAGGGATTATTCATCTATCCAGGCAGTGGTAAAAAGGCGGCGGAGGTTGCCCTTGAGTTTTCAAAGAGGCCTGTACGAGATAGTAACGATGTCCGTTAAAAAGTCCGATTGCACCCCAACAAAAAATACGCCGTTGTGGATGCACTACATGCAGCCCTATGAAAATAAATAGCAGCTAATAAGATATGATAAGTTAATCATATCTTCAGGAGTTAATGTATGCGTCTTTGTTTTATCTCACAAGCCAGTTTCACTAAGGAGCAAGGCTCATATTATTCTAACCCTGCCCTTGTCAAGCTTCTGGAAATGATAGCTCCATTATACAACAAAGTGGAGCTTTGCGCACCTGTTTTTGATCATCCGACACCCAAGAATTACTCAAAACTTTGCATTCCAAACCTGGAGCTGTGCCCACTGCCTCCATATTGGCGTAGATTTGAGCTTCATGCCTTCAGACATCCCTTAATGCTGATGCGATGCCTGTGGCCTCATATCAAGCATGCCGATACCGTCTTGGTGAATCTGCCTAATTATGTGTCTGTTCTGGTGTGGTTGATATGTCTACTCCAGCGAAAACGATTTGTGATTCGCATGGGAGGCAATTTTGCCGAAGTGATACGAATGTCATTTCACAATCAGGGTATGTTTGTTCTTGGTAATATCGCAGCTTGGCTGCACCATCTGCTTGTGAAGACAATGGTCAAGACTTCGACTCTGACAATCGTTAATGGTCAGGAACTGGCGGATATTTACGGCCGGAAAAACCCGCATGTTGTTCGTGTGATTAGCTCAACCTATCATGAGAGCGATATTGCCTCGACTATTGCGGGCAGCGGCCAAGACAAGTGTCGGCTTCTCTATGCTGGCAAGTTGAAATTAAACAAGGGACTTTCTGAGCTATTCAGAGCAGCCAAGGATTTGCTTGAAGAGGGTTTGGAACTCCGCATTTGGCTGGCAGCGGATGGCTCTCGCCGAAAGGAGATAAGAACCGAAGCCGAAGAGATTGGTATAATTGACAGGGTAGACTTTCTTGGTTGGATTGCGATTGAAAAACTCAAGCATATCTACCGCGCTTGCGATATATTCGTGCTCCCTTCTTATACCGAGGGAATGCCCAAAGTTGTTCCTGAAGCGATGTCAAATGGTCTTGCAACCGTGGTGACCGATGTGGGCGGGTTACGTGATGTTATTGTTCAGGACGGCAAAACCGGCTTTGTCGTGCCTATCAAAGATGTACCAGCACTGCGTGATGCTCTCCGGAGGCTGATTGTGGATAAGACACTGCGTCAAAGAATGGCCGAGGCCGGTCTGGAGAGGTCACACCAGTTTACCATGGAATCCGAACGTGCCTGCGTCAAGGCGGCTTTGCAGAAATTCGGTTTTCTCCCCGACAGTTCAGAGAGAGGAAATTAAGACGATGCGTATTTGTTATATTTGTGTTGGTGGGTTTGGCCACATTGCTCCGTATATCAATTATTTCAAGGCGGCGTGGCATGATGTGCATTTTATTTCGCTGTCTCCAAGCCTCGAGAGAGGAGTTCCAACTTATAACACCGGTTTTGGCTTACATTATAGAGCCAGTAAAATAAATGGAAGAGAACACTTATGAGGGCAACGATTACCGAAAACTTGCTTTTTCGATTTAGGCAGATGAAGTATTGGACAAAAATGTTAGTCGGCAAGAGTTATTATCATAAACCGCAGGTACTGGGCAAGGTTTTTGAGCCGGGCAAGCTGAAAGGCTATTTTAGTGATTTGACCGGCAGAACCACATGGGAAGGAGAAGTGGACCAGGATGGTGTTCCTGTTAATACATTGTATGATGGCCGAAGAATACAATTTCCCATTATGATAACCCATAATGCTCTTGGCCATTACGATCAATGGCTTATAAAAGAACAGGACAAAGACAAGCAACAGTTTCTGGCGTTGAGTAACTGGCTTGTGAAAAATCAGGATGAAAATGGCGGATGGGATACATGGGGAATTATGAAGGGACAGACTCTTTTAAAATATTCGGCTATGACGCAGGGTGAAGCACTCTCGGTCTTGTCACGGGCGTTTAAGCTAACAGATGATTCAAGATTTAAGCAGACAGCCGAAAAAGCTGTTAACCTGTTTTGGGTTTCTGTAAAAGATAGGGGTATAACATACTTTGAAAATGGCAAAGTCTTTCTTGAAGAAACGCCAGCTCAACCAAGAAGTACCATTCTTAATGGTTGGATATTTTCTCTGTTTGGCCTCTACGACTTTAATCTAATTTTTGATGACTCCAGAGTGACAGATATGTTTGAGCGGTCCATTGAAACGCTTGCTCAGCATCTCCCTGAGTATGATAATGGCTATTGGACATACTATGACAGCCGGAAACATTTAGCCAGTCCTCATTACCACAGGTTACATATAAACCAAGTTGAAGCGCTGTGTCTGATCAGCGATGAGCCTGTGTTTAAGGAATATCGTCAGCGGTGGATCAACTATCAAGGTAAATTGACCAATAGAACCCGTGCTTTTGTACTAAAAGCACTTCAAAAGTTAAAAGAGCCAGCAACAACTTATATTCTAAAGTGAGGTGGCAGGTTGCGTGTTTGTTTTATTTGTGTTGGTGGTTTTAGTCACATTGCACCCTATCTGAACTATTTTAAGGCGGCTGGTCACGATGTGCATTTTATTTCACTGTCGCCTGCCCCCTATCGTGGCGTTCCAGTATATGATGTTGGATTAGGAGGGAAATATTCGGCAACCAAGGGGAAGTGGAAGTACCCTATAAGTATGTTGCGTGCGCGTCGTGTGGTAAGGAAGCTGAAACCTGATATTGTAAACACGCATTATGTTACAAGCGGAGGGTTGGCTGGCTTAGTGTGCGGTTTTCATCCTACTATAACAACGGTTCATGGTAGTGATTTGAATTTAAGTCTGAAATCGAGCATCTGGAGACCCTTGCTCAAAGTTGTATTTAATCACGCAGATTGCGTTAATGCGTGTTCTGAAGACCTTAAAAGGAAGGTGGTGGGTCTTGGCATCAGTCCAGAAAAGATACGAGTTGTTAATCCTGGGGTTGATACGGAAAAATTTTCTTTTGTACAGCGACAGCGATTCGGCCAGGGTCAAACATTGAAGCTTGTTACTACCAGACAATTGAAAAAGATATATGATCATCCTACAGTAATAAAGGCCCTATCGACACTTCGGTCGCAAGGGGTTGATTTTCAAATGACTTTTGTTGCGGGAGGGCCTTTGCTGGGAGCGCTTAAAAAACAGGTAGAGTGTGAACGATTGGCTGATTGCGTGAGTTTTTTGGGAGGGGTCGATAAAAGTGAAATCGTTAACATTCTAAATAAGAACGATGTTTTTCTTTCGGCATCTCTTTACGATGGTATAAGCGTAGCCTTACTTGAAGCAATGGCGACGGGGCTGTTTCCCATCGTTTCTGACCTAAGGGTCAATTCGGACTGGCTGGAAAATGGCGTTGATGGCTTACTGCATAAAGTCGGTGATGCGGATGCATTGGCAAATTGTATAGTAAAATTGCGTGACAATCCACAACTTGCCGTCAGCGCCGTACAGCGTAATCGTAAGAAAGTTGTTGAATTAGGAGACACGAAAACAAATATGAAACGCCTGGAAAAAATTTATGAAGAGTTGATACGTAAAACATGTAGAGGAACAATATAACGAATCAGTATGCACATACTCTATATTCACCAGTATTTCGCTACGCCAAAAGGCAGTACCAGCACGCGTTCTTATGAATTTGCCCGCCGATGGGTAAAAGCCGGGCACAAAGTTACATTGATAAGTGGCTATTATGATATCGGTGGTCTGGAACCGTGGAAGGGGCTTATACGAAAACAAACTGTAGAAGGAATAAACGTGATCATTGTGGGTAGCAAGTATAGCAATATGCAATCATACCTGCGAAGAACAATCTCATTTTTGTCCTTTTGCTTTTTTAGTATTTATGCAGGTTTGAGAATGAGAAAGGTTGATGTAATTTATGCGACGAGCACACCACTGACGGTAGGGGTCCCAGCGATGGTTCTGAAATGGTTGAAACGCGCACCTTTCGTCTTTGAGGTGCGAGACCAATGGCCTGCGTCAGTGGTGGAACTGGGGGTTGTAAAGAACTGGTTTTTGATTAAGATATTTTCATGGCTTGAGAGAATCATTTATAAAAACTCGGCTGGGATAGTTGCAGTATCAGATGGTATGGCTGAGGGGATTAGGCAAGTTGCAGAAGAGAGCAAGCCAATTTATGTAATCCCCAATGGTGCGGATTTAGACCTTTTCAGACCTGATATCGATAGTGGTGCGATTCGCAGGAATAAAAACTGGGGTAATAAACTTGTCCTTCTTCACACCGGGGCTATGGGAAAGATTACCGGTCTTGAGTTTATCATCAATGTTGCCGATAAACTTAGAAGCGATCAGGATATTCTGTTTGTATTGATAGGAGAGGGTTTTAAAAAAGGAGCCCTAAAAAATAGAGTTGAAGAGCTTGCTTTGGAAAACGTGGAAATTTTGCCTTCCGTGCCGAAACAACAGCTTCCGCCTATTTTGGCAGCAGCAGATATTGCTACGGTCATAATCGGTAATTTCCCTATCATAGAAAGACATGCATCTCTTAACAAGTTTTATGACGGCCTCAGTTCCGGCAAGCCGATACTCTTGAATTACTCCGGCTGGCAAAGAAAGATTCTGGAGGATAATAAAGCTGGGTATGGTTGTGAATTGTGCAATATCGATGAGTTCGTAGAAAAGGTGTTGTATCTTAATTCGCACAGAGACAAATTAACCAAAATGGGGCAAAACGCACGGCGGTTAGCCACCGAGCAATTTGATAGAGATAAATTGGCGATGCAGGCGCTATCAGTGTTGCAAGCAATATCAAATTGATTGCTCGTTATTGAGAATTCTGGTTTATGGTTGAAGCATATCTGCAAAAAAAATGACAAAGTCCACCTGATTTTAGTCGGTGACCAAGATTAACGAAAGCCATTGTCGCATGAAATTCTTGAACTGATAAATGAAGACACGCGCATACATTTAATTCCATTTACGGAAAATGTGCAAGTCTATATTGCTGCTATGGATATATTTGTATTAGCAAGTTATCGTGAAGGTTTTGGTAATATCCTTATCGAGGCATCAGCTATGGAGAGGCCGGTAATCGGAACTGACATTACAGGCTGCTGCGATGCTATTCTAAATGGCACGACTGGAATTCTTGTTCAACCGCGTGACGTTGTATCCTTGGAAAAAGCGTTGAAAGAACTAATTGGAAACTCGTCTAAAAGAGTCGAAATGGGCAGGAATGGGAAACAATGGGTTATGGAAAATTTTGACCGTAAACTGGTGTGGAACAAAATAGTCGAGGTTTATGAGCAATTGCTTAGTTAGACAAGAAATGGATTATATTCTCTTGCAAAAAAAGCATACTCAAGAGATTGCTACCTTATATATAGAAGGTATCAGCACCGGTTTATCAGCTCGCTGGGCATTGATTTTGTTACGGCGTTGTACGAAGCTATCGCAGAGGATAAAAACAGCTTCGGCTTTGTGACGGTAA
>CAZUPG010000121.1:0-5760 GCA_964622085.1 uncultured Pirellulales bacterium
ACCAGACCGACAGCTTCACCATTGTTCAGAACGATGTTGGTTCCCTTGCGAACGGCAACAACGGAGGGTTCATTGAGGACGATACCTTTGTCGCGGACACAAACCAAAGTAGTACAGGTACCAAGGTCGATACCCATATCCATACTGAACCAGCCTAATAACGCGTCCAGTAGCACTTTCGACTCCTTTCTCAGTTTTCATCGTATCACGGGCTTCCAGCCCGTGATACCACGGCCAAGATGGCCGTGGTACTATGGAATTTTGAAGATTGTCCCGTATTGAGTGTAGCACTTGAAGGCAACAAACACCGCGGAAACCAGCACTGCGGCCACTGCCACGGCAAGAAGAACCGTATAAAGATTGTCAAGTGCGATTATCTTTCGACCGGTAGCTCGCCCATTTGGACTCATACATCCACCTCACAGAAAGTAATGTAAAAACAATAGCGTCGCCACTTCGACGAAGCTCAGTACGGACGTTCCGGCGACGGCTAAACTATAAATTAGTACTTACGATGTCACCTACCTTCGGTATCTGCTGCACAAGGTCCAAAATGCCAACGGCCTTTTCGACGTCAACGTCTAATATCAAAATATCACAAATAAACTCATCGCCACGAGTAACGTGGAATTTCATATCCTCAGTGACACCGTGTGCACCGCCGATTGATATTTCGGCCATAGAGTTTTTCTGGTCCACTGCGGTTACCCGTCCCTTCAAACCGACATCTCCGGCAACAGGTGCGGGTGCGGTTCGTACTTTCTCCAGTCTCGGCGTTACTGGTGCAGCAGGAGCCAGCGTTCTGCCATATTGCCGCAGGAGCTGGCTTAACCTGTTCTGCAATGCGGTCTTTTCCTCGAGCAGCCGTTTGGCTTTCTGGTACAGCGTTGATATTACTACCATTTTCTCAAGCAGAGTGGTTTCGGTTTGTTTTAGCTCTTTATCTTTCTTGATTTGTTTGGCACGCAGTTTCTCCAGCTCTTCAAGGGTGTTTTTCAATAACTGACTCTGGCTGTCGGTGGTCTTCGAGAAATCCATTACAATAGCTTCCCAGCTATTCATCCTTCGAAGAGCATCATCTTTCTCCGCTTCTGTGGTTTGCAGGTCACGTTGCAATTGGTCAACCTGACTTCTTAGTGAGTCAATTGTGCTATTTAGCTGTTGTTTATGTCGGTCCGTTTCGTCTTTGAATGTGTTTAACTCGTTCCTTGCACTTTCCTCCTTTTTGACTGCCGAATCTCTCTCCACCCGTAACCCCATATACATCTGTCGGTAGTTATCAGCGTTGGCAACGTAAGTTACCACAATGCCGCAGAGAAAGATTGAGGATATCGTCAGCAAAACGATTAATATCTTTGTAAGCGTGCTCAAAACAAGCCCCTTTCACAAAAACCGCACTTTTTTATGCGTTTTTACAATATACCCAATGTATGACGCTATCACGGTAATATATCATAATTTTACGCACAGGTCATAACAAGTCAAATTATTTTTAGTAAATCCCGTTAGAAAGCTCTGATGGGGCTTTTAACCCCGTTAGAAAAATTATTTCTAACGGGGCAAGCCGGCGCTCTCGTCGGGGCGAGGCCGTCCGAAGGACTGAGCTTTCTTTCTAACTGCTCAAACTGACCGATTTTTATTGTCATGCTGAGCCGAAAGGCGAAGCATCTGGCCTTAGCAGCAAATAATCGCATTCTATCGAGGGCCAGATTCTTCGCTCCACTGCGTTTCGCTCAGAATGACAAAGTGCTATATGTTATTATAAATAAAGTGGTTACGACTATTACTGCCAACGAATCGGTCAGTTTGAGTAACTGGATAAATCGGCCAAATAAAACGAAGACTTCAAACAGACGAGCCCAAGACAGATATCCGAGGCGTTGAGGTTTTATTTTGTCTTTGTACATTGCAAAATGGCCTTGGCAGCAGCGATACGGACTAATTTCGACTGGTCTTTAAGAAGCTGCGGCAGGAATTTTTTCAGAGATGGGGTCCCAATTCGACCAATCGCCAGGGCTGCTCCCTTATAAACGCGTGCGAGGTCTTGTTTATCCAGTCCGTCAGTGAGATTTTTCTCAAAGACACTAAGTACCTCGGATTCGCCGGCGCTGCTTCCGAGCACACCGAGCTGTTCCGCTGCAGCCAGTCGAACCTCCAGGATATCATCGTCCAGCATAGTAATCAGGACATTTTTGGCCTTTTCCGTTCCCAGCGCCCCCAGATCCTCTATGCTCATAACTCTATCGTCGGCATAGGCGCTTATTCGCATTGCCCATAACTTCGATAAGATTCTCTCATCTCCAAGCGTTGCTATGGCCTGTATGGCGTTGAATCTGACCTTATCATCCGAATCTTCATATTGTAAGACCCAGTATAAAAACCTGAGCGAATTTTTATCGTCACTTTTTCCCATTAGCAGAGCAGCGTTTGCTCTGACTGTCAGGTCGCTTCGGACTATCGCTTTGCGAAGAACCTCAAAATATTTGTGCGAACCGAGCTTTCCCATCGCATAGGCAGCGGCGATTCTGACGTTCTCGTCCCTGTCTTTTAATAATCGCCTAATAGAGCTTCGAGCAAGCTTGTATTGTGAATCTCCTATAGCCACGGCGGCTGCAAACCTGACCGGCACAAGCTCATCCCGCAGTAAGCGCTGGACTTTAGGCATCAGCCGGATTTGCTTTGTGTCGGCGACAACTTCTATAGCCATTACCCTGATTCGTGGGTTCTCATCAGCAAGAAAGTCCCGGATAATTCGAATAGCTTGCAGCTGAAGCTGATTTGCGCCGATGACAGCGGTCTTGGCGGGAGCGGGAGTTATTTGAAACGCTTCTACACATCCGAGGATGAATATCGCTATGAAAGTGAATAACAAACTATGAACGATAAAAACATTTAATGGGCGGCTGTTTTTGTTCCTTGTTTTTTCCGTTTTAGCTTTTTTTAGTGGGTTTTTCATTTGTCCGCTCTGATAAAAATTAGTCTTTTTTGCCTTTAAGGAATTTTACCGAAAGTTGTACTATTATGAGCACAACGAGGCAAGCTGCACAACAAAAATCCAGCCACTGGCCGTATTTACTAAACAGCGTTACCCTTCTATCTATCGGCATTTTATCGGCAAACCATCCAGCGATACCTTTTCGCTGCATTACTACGGCTGGGAAATGAGGACTTGCTGCAATATAACCATTGTGTATCCGCCCCACAGGATCAATAAGACAGCTTATGCCGGTGTTGACGCTTCGCAGGACAGAGACTCTGTTTTCGACGGCCCTGAAGGCGCAAATAGCGGCGTGCTGAGGAAGTTCCGTGCCTGGAATGACTTTGTCCTTCTTGAATCTCACAAACCAGCCATCGTTACTTATATTTATGAGCCAGTCTGTCTGCTTTTGCCCCCTTTTATCTAATACGAATCTTCGGGCGATTTTCGGCACAGTGGCCTCATAACAAATCATCACGCCGAATTTGTAAACCTGCACCTCGTTGCTGTCGCCGTGGGTCATTTCAAAAACAGTATATTCACTGCCTGCATCGAGAGAATAATCATAGTTGTAGGGTGTGAATTTCATCAACAGATTGTAAAGTGCGGGAAGTCTCTTTTTGAAGGGAAGGAACTCTCCAAAGGGAACCAGATGAATCTTATCGTAGTGTTTGTCCGACTGGCGGCCATCGCTTTTATATAGAAAAGCTGAATTATACCTTTGAGCTAAATGAATCGTCGAATCTTCCCTGATTTGAGGCGTGCCGCCGTATGCACCCACGAGCAGATAAGCTGTATCTTTTGCATGCTCACTGAGGGCCTTATCGAAGATACTGTAAGAGTGTGAAGGGCCCAAAATCGCCAGTACCCTCGGATTTAATACTGCCTGTACTATTGTCTCGGGCCAGACGATTAGCTCGGCGCCGGTTTTGGCGGCGGCCCTGCTTTTTTCCATCAGGTCGTCAAACATTTTGTCAGATTCAGCAAATGCCCTCTTTACCGACTGTGGGACATTTGACTGTAAAGATGCGACCAGAGGGCCTTGTGTAATAAACCGCGGCGACTGATTTATCCTCCATTGACCATAAATAATAGCAGCGACAACAACAGCACATACTATGGCAATCTTTATAAGATTGCTGATTTTGAAGATACTCCTGAAGTATCGAGCATCGAGCAAGCCATCCCCAAATCCTTCGGATTTGAGGCTGCCACCCATTGAGCTGGTAGGGTGGGCTTTAGCCCACCGATAAGATAATGGTGGGGCAAGCCCCACCCTACTGTTTGTCAAGTATCGAGCATCAAGTATCAATTCAGCCAATAGGCCATTGACCATCGCTATGAGAAAAGAAAGCCCGGCTGTACCGAAAATGTCGGCTGACTGGATTAGTGTGATGTTCTGATAATGGCTGTGCGCCAGAAACCGCCAGAAAAATCCGCCTAAAAAGAGACCCTGCAATCGTTCGGCTCCGACGAACAATACACCCGCTGCCAAAAATAGCGGGAACTTTTTTGCCCGGCAGTAACGCAAGCTAATCGCCACGAGCGGCCAGAGCAGGGCTGTATAAAGACAAAAAGCGAGCCAGCCGAGGATAGTAATCGGCGCCACCCAGTACAGATTGCCAAGCCAATACAAAAAAGAAACTATATACGCAACAAGAACTAAAGATTTCGGTTTTGTATCCGTCAAACAAATAAGGATAAAAGGAACCAGCGACACCCACGCCAAAAATGACAGGTCAATCGGCGGCTGAATCACCGTCAGCATCAGAGCAGTGGCGGCAAACGCCAAACCCCGCCTAAAAGGCGGGGCTAAATATGCTGGTATATTCTTCGCACTTTTCAATCGGCTAAATCCTTTAAAGCCGCTATTATCTTTTCACTACGGTATTTTTTGCGATTATTCATTCGCACGGCAAATTGGTTTGTAAATAATTTCAGAGTGTTTTTGTCAGCAGTAATTTCCTTTGTCGGTATTTTTACATCAGATAAAAGACGCTTGAGTTCGTTTAGCTCGGTCGTGTTAAAAAACAGATTTGCAGATTTTTTCCCTTTCAATCTGACTACGGCTTGCGCCTTCGCCAAGACGAGTTGTGCCAGGCGTTTGTTTGCATTTTCAACGTATTTCTCGGAGATTTCAATTCCAACATAATTTCTTCCTAATTGTTTAGCAACCACTGCGGTAGTTGCCGAGCCGCAGAAAGGGTCGAGCACACATTCTCCGTGCCTGGAGCTTGCAGCAATGATTCTTTTTAGTAAGTTTTCCGGCATCTGGCAGGGATGCCAGCCGGCACGTTCCTTGAATGTTCCACACACTCGTGGATATTCATCCCAGACGTCGTCCGGCATCTTACCTTTGGGATTCGCTCGTTTGTCTTGGTACTTTTTTTGTCGGTCGGATATTACTCGAGCGGAGTCGTCATTAAATGTGAAATTATCCTTATCATTTACAAAGTAAAAAATATGGGTGTGCGCTCGGGCAAACTTATTTTTTGTCTGCTGGCCGAAGGTGTAGTGCCATATAATCCAGTTACGCATAAAAAGCTTTAGCTCGTCGGCTATGATTTTTACATTCGCAGCGTATTCATCCCCTATGGCTATGTAGAATGAGCCGTGCGGCATAAGGGCCTTTTTGCAGACTGTCATCCAGTCTTTTGTCCAGGCGACGTAGTTTTTCTTTTTGACTTTATCGTAGTATTTGTCGTATTTATAGCCGATATTAAAAGGAGGGTCGGCAAAGATTAAATCCGCAAACGGCTCAGTAACCTTGCCCAGAACCTCTA
>CAZUPG010000122.1:0-5756 GCA_964622085.1 uncultured Pirellulales bacterium
GATCGGAGCGATTGGGTTGTTTGTTATTCTACAGCCGCTGTTAAAGCATAGGACGTGGAAGCAAACAGGCATAGATATCCTGCTTTTGCTGGCTGGAGCAGCCATCAGTGTTGGGCCGGTGTATTTATGGTTGGCTATTATAAATGCACCATTTGAATATTGGCCTTACGCAAAGCTGTGGCGGCTGCTTTTGCCCAGTGAGGGAGAAAGAGTCAGCAGCTATATTTCCAAAAGCAGACAGATGTTGCCTTTCTTCAAGCTGGCGCCAAGGGTGTTCAGGTACTATGGATTGCTGATACTGCCGATAGCTCTGGCGGTTAGCGCAATTGCAGCGAGAGTTGTACGAATAATTCGGCAATCAAAAATCGCAAATCGCAAATCGCAAGTTGAAAATAGATATGACAGGTTCGTTTTGCTGTTCGCGGTGTGGTGGGTGCTGGACATGGCGTTTGTGTGGATTAGCCCACGTTCGTATGAGCAGTATTATCTGCCGTTAACTACTTCCGCTGCAATGTTAGGCGGATACTTGATAGCAGTTTACTGTGATAAGGTGAAGAGCACCGCTTACAACAAAACTATATGGAAAACAATAGGGCTTGTAGGGCTTTTGTTAATGATAATTATGTCTTGGCGTATATTCTTCGGCATAGAAAAAAGCCCGCATTCAGGCGCCGATTATGGCCGGAAGCGCAGAGGCTATATCCAAAAGTTGGACGAGATTTCAAAGCGGAGAAAAAACAACTTGAAAGGCCCCTGGGAACTCGTGGGCGAATACATACGCAACCATTCCATGCCAAGCGATAATATCTACGTTTGGGGCTGGTTTCCCGGAATATATGTTCAGGCACAAAGATTAAGCCTGGCACCGAAGGCATTTGAAGGGACAATGCACACCATGACCCCAGAGGAGCTTTCCAAAAGAATTGAAGAAATATTAAGTGCGTTCGAGAAGCAACCACCAAAGTTTATAGTTGACAGCCGGAAGATACATTTTCCATGGGATAGACCACCATTGGAATTATGGCCTCGAACGCAGAAAGGTTTTCTGCCGATTGATAAGCAATTAATAAACGAATATGATCAGGCGTACTCGGCAATGTTACATGAGAGAATCAACCCTGACGAGGCACTTCGGTACGAAGCTATGCAACCCTTCAGAGAATATGTCATGAAAAACTACAGAATTGTTAATCAGTTTGGCCAGCATGTTCTTTTCGAACGTAAATAGACGCGAAAAGTACTATTCGACAGCAATAAGTGTGGTAGGACTGGTGGATAAGGACCTGAAAAAGCAACAAGAACTCTATGACGAAACCTGGCGCAAGGGACTTCTCGCAGGCAAGGAAGAACGCGGAAACCTCCAGACAAATTTGGAATTCCTGGCAGAGACCAATTTGCTCAAGCCAACTGATAAGATTTTAGAAATCGGCTGTGGCATTGGCAGCGTAGTGTTTGAACTGAGCAAGCGGGGATATGATATTAGGGGTACGGATATATCACGCGAAGCGATTGCTTACGGCCTTAAAAAATATAGTGACATTAATCTTGAAGTGCAGGCAGCGGAGGCCCTGCCATACGAAGACCAGTCATTTGATATTGCGCTGAGTTTTGATTTGTTTGAGCATATTGCACAAGTAGACAAACATGTAAGCGAAGTTGCTCGCGTTCTTAGAGAAGGCGGCTACTATTTATTTCAGACGCCAAACAAATATAGCAATGTAATTTTTGAAACGTTGTCAAATAAATCTCTGAAGTGGCGACGGGCACATCCATCGCTGCATACGCCGGGACAATTAAGGCGGCGAATGTCCAAGCATGGATTCAAAGTGCGATTTGTCAAAATGAATACCATAAATGAATTCACCCTAAATAAGTTAAAAAACAGACTTGGGCGGATAAGTCATATTTTTAAACATATAAATTTTTGTCGCTTGCCCCTTATCCTGCAGACGAATCTGTATGTCCTCGCTGGGAAAACAAGAAGCTGACAAATAATAAAATCAAATAATGAAAATACTAATGCTCAATTACGAATTTCCGCCGATTGGTGGTGGAGCGGCTAATGCACATTTGTATCTATTGAAAGAGTATGCCGATAACAGCGAATTGAAAGTGGACGTATTAACTTCGGCGCCAAAGCCGGGGTTTTGCGTCGAAAAATTTTCTGAAAATATTACTATTTACAAAGTCGGGCTACATAAGAAAGATTTGCACTTCTGGCGCAAAGTCGAGGTGATAGAATGGCTCATCAAGGCGCAGTTTCGTTATCGCAGGCTGCTGCAAGAGAATAATTATGATCTGGTGCACGCATTCTTTGGTTTTCCGACCGGCTGGCTGTGCTATCGAAGCGCAAACAAATTGCCATATCTAATTTCGTTACGTGGTTCTGATGTGCCGGGCTACAACATTCGTTTGGGCTTGGATTATAAGCTGTTGGCAGGTCTTTTCCGCAGGATTTGGTCTGGTGCCTCAGCGGTGGTAGCCAATAGTAGCGGCCTGCGGAAACTCGCTTTGGAGTTCATGCCGGATTCGGATATCGAGGTGATATTCAATGGTATTGATATTGAGAAGTTTCGGCCGAAGGAAAAACATAACCTTACAAAGCCGTTGCAGATACTTACGGTTTGCAGGCTTATCAGAAGGAAGAGAATAGATTTACTCATCGAAGCCGTGAGTTGTGCAAAGAAATCCGGTTTTGATATTCAACTAAACATTGCAGGCGAAGGCAATCTTATGGGAAGATTGCGTGGACTAACCCGAACATTAGGCGTGGCTGACAATGTTAATTTTATGGGAAGAGTTCCTGCAGAAGGGATGCCGCAGGTTTACCGGGACAATGATATCTTTGTTATGAGCAGCGCCCATGAAGGCATGAGCAACGCAATGCTTGAGGCGATGGCATCGGGGTTACCGATTATTACCACTCGTTGCGAGGGCGTTGAAGAGCTGATAGCAGATAATGGAATTGTGGTTGAACAAGCAAATGCAAAATCGATAGCTAACTCCATAAAAACCATGGCAGATAACGAAAAATCATATAATACAATGTGCATCGCAGCCAGGAGAAGGGCAGAAAAATTCAGTTGGTATAATGTTGCCCAAGAATATATGCGATGCTATAACCGTATCAAGCAAGAAAATCCACAGCTCTCTACCGGAAACGGTACGGACAAGCAATAGGGTTTTGGAATGGGAAAGTCTCTTTGTATAACAATAGACACTGAGCCTGATTGTGATACCAATTGGAGGCGGTCCGACCCGCTGTCCTTTGAATCGGTTTTATCCGGTATCACTATGCTCCTGCGCCCAATATGGAACAGATTCGATATTAAACCTGTGTACTTTGTTTCTCCGGAAGTGGTGCAAAACGATGACTGCTGCGAAGTCTTAAATGAAGAAATCCAACCCGGCGCAGAAATAGGGACACATCTGCATTCCGAATATATAGAACCAGAAAAAAAATACGAAAACTTTGCCGGAACAACAAGCAAAGAATATCCCTGTTTGGCATATAGCACAGAAGTTGAGTTGGTCAAGATAAAGAATTTGACCGACCTGATTACGGGAAAATTAGGCGTTAAACCCACATCTTACAGGGCGGCCAGGTATGGTGCCGACCTGGATACGATAAAATTTCTGGAAAAGTTGGATTATAAAGTCGACAGCTCAGTTACCCCCCAAATAGACTGGTCATATCAGAACGGCCCTGACCATTCAAAGGCACCCAAACAGCCCTACTTTATCTCTACGGACGACTATTACTCCGCAGGCACCTCTAAAATACTGGAGATTCCAATAACTATCTCAAAAAAGAGATTCTTTCTGCCAATCAACAGATGGTTTTTTTATAACTGGCTAAGACCAACGCATATGAGCGTTACCGAAATGAAAATCCTCACAAATGAATTCGTAAGAAATTATAATGACCCTGTGCTGAATATGATGTTCCATTCTATGGAGGTCATACCAAAAAAGACGCCCTTTGTAAGAACCAGATTCGGGCAAAAAATGTTCCTGAATCGGCTGGAAAAAATAATAAAACACTTAAAAGAAAAAGGATTCCAAAGCAAAACTCTGGAAATGGTGTACAATGATAAAGTGCTTGACCGCAAAGGAAGTTAATGGCCCAGAAAAACGACTTACAACAAAAAGCCCGTAATCAATTGAGGTCATTCCTACTCGAATGCGGAATCGAAGACCCTCAAAACAAAAAAATCCTGGAAGTCGGCTTTAAGAACGGACAATTCCTTAACCAATGCCGAAAGGCAGGCTTAATACCTACTGGGATAGAGATAAATAAGGAATACTATGAAACGGTTAAGTCCAAATATCCGGATTTGGATGTTCTTTTGTATGATAGCCAAGCATTTCCTGTGCTAGACGAGTATTTTGACTTTGTGGTTTCCTACCAAGTTCTCGAACACGTTCAGTCAATAGAGCACATATTTAATGAATGTATAAGAGTTTTGAAGTCCGGCGGCATTATGTATCATGTCTGTCCCAATTATCATTCTTTTTACGAAGGTCATTTCAAGGTAATCTGGCTACCGTTTTTCAATAAGGTCCTGGGGCGGCTCTATCTGAAATTGCTTGGCCGTTATGGCCCCGGCTATGAAGTTCTGAACTTTATCAACCCAAAACTCCTCGGTCGGGCATTGGAACATTGCCGCAACAACCTGACTGTAATCTCCCTCGGACGAAAAGAATTCATAAACAAATTCGGTCCCGAACAAATTGAAAAAGTAGATCAAAGATTCCTGCAAAAAATCCTGAAGTTACTGCTCCGGCTGGCATTTATAAAAAAATACATCCTGGAATTTATTTCCCGGGCGAATTTTTATTATCCAATTACTATAATCGCGGTAAAAATTTGAAACATGAGCACAAGGGTTTTACATGTAATTGACCATTTGGGCCTCGGAGGGGCGCAAGTATCTGTTAAGAATATTGCAGAGAATATAGATGATGAAAAATTTGAGACTTTTATATGTGCACTTAGAACAAATCCCACACCTGTAAAAATCAAGGGCCAGGTAATCAATCTGAAATATGGCAAGTATAACCCCCGTACCATTTTTGCAATAGCAAGTCTTTGCAAAGAATACAATATAGATATTCTGCACGCTCATCTGAGTAAATCTATTATTACCTGTTTGTTGGCGAGCTTTATCCGAAAAACGCTGGTTATTATTCACGAGCGGGGAGCGGTTTCTCAAAAAAGTGTATTCTTTTGTATTTATAGATTCCTCCTGAGATTGTTGCACCGCAGAGCCGCAACTATAATCGCAAATTCACAGGCAATTGCTCTTGAACTGGCCAGCAAGGCCTCGGTAAAGCAGCATCGTATAAGAGTCATATATAATCCAGTAGATTTTAGAGTGTTTGACCCTGAGAAGGCATCTCGCAGACAGTGTAGAGAAAACTTGAGAATATCAGATGAGGATTTTGTTGTAGGTTTTGTTGGACGTTTGCACCTGATTAAGGGAGCAGATGTACTTATCAAAGCTGTCTCTTTACTTTTGCGACAATCGCCTCGATATCTTTTAGTGATAGCCGGTGATGGTCCGCAGCGCAAATCTCTGGAAGCACTAACAACTCGGCTCGGTATCACCCGCCGGGTCAGATTCCTGGGAATGTGTGATAATGTCCCTGAAGTAATGGCGGCTTTTGATACTGGCGTCATTCCATCACGACAGCAGCCGTTTGGCAAGACCTCGCCCGAACTACAGCTAAACTGGGGTGGCAGAGTAGCGGCT
>CAZUPG010000123.1:0-5740 GCA_964622085.1 uncultured Pirellulales bacterium
TACCTAAGATACTTAGGTATTGTGCCGTCATCCCTCTTCTGTCCTCCGTCTTCTGTCCTCCGTCTTCTGTCTTCTGTCCTCCGTCTTCTGTCCTCTGTCTTCTGATTTCTGATTAACCAATCATTCTGTAATTAGCCAAGCTAAAGCGTATAAGACCAATGCAACTGCAATTATGAAAACAACAATTGAGCCGAATAAAGTCGCTGCCTCTTTAATAAAATTGCCGGCGGTAATAGTCGGCAGCTTTGTTGCCTTATAGACAACAGCTATCGCAACTGCTAATGGCAGCAGCCACAGCATAGATTGCGGCTCTGTCCCGAGCTTTTCCGGTACGGTAAAGCTTGCCGTTACAAAAGCTGCGATTATCGACATTTTATCCTCCGGCCATTTCCGTTCTACACAAATGAGCCAAATAAACAGCGTTAACAATGCACAAAAGGTTAAGCAAGCCAGATGTCATTGTATATACCTGTCCAATTTCATTTGGCCAGCCGTAAACAGGATAATTTCCGCCATTGGTATAATACCCCAGGACCACCGCTACTGGCGGATTCATAATTTGTGCCCCCTTCACATAGAGTGCTGCCGTTCCAGATAAGTCAATTACACCTATCGAGCCGATATATAACCCTGTACAGAAAGTCAAGACGATAGTTACGAATATAATTGTGGCCCGCTTTTTTTCTTCGAGCACGAAATGGCCTGCGCCAGGGATAAGCCAGGCCAGCAGTCCCACAATCAACAAAAATAGTACTTTGTTTCCTTTCGAATACCGTGGCATTATGATGGCTCCTCTGACTTCGACGGTGAGCTCAGTCGGACCGATTCTGCCGGTGCATTGGCATCTGTCGTTCCTTCGTCCCGCCCCTGCGGCAGGGGGCGGGATTCGTCCCTATTAGCCCATCTAAAGTTCATACGTTTTAATATGTTTTCAGGGTTGAAGTGCACTGCCGCCATGCTTTGGGTTTGGATACGGTCCTCTTTATATAAGCGCAGCGCCTTGATTTTTTCGTATTCTGGATGAGTAAGGTGTTTAACCGAAATATTTTTGATAATGTAAAAGCTCATATTCGGTTTAAACTCCATAATCAAGGGGGCATTGTCAACGGTATTACTGTCCTGCGGCACAAGTGAATAAAGCTGGTCTATGAACCAGGCCTGTTTCGTAACCTCATTTATTATAAACTGCACCGCTGGGTTACTGGCATTTTGTACGGCCAATGTTGCCAACATCGTACTTGAAATCCTTTGCAAGTCTGTAAGAGTTTCTACCTGGAACACATTTGGGTCGTTCGGGTCTTTTTTGGCCCCCGTACTTTCTTGCGAAAGCAAGAACGGGGGTCCATAAAGGTCATTAAATTTATTAATTGTGTTGTCCAAGCCATCTTTTGCAGCCAATTTAAGAAATTCTTCGGCCTTAATTCTGGTTGTATCCATTGCATCGGATTTCTTCAAATCTTCAGCCACTTTTTCCCTTACGGAATAAATATCTTTGCCTTCTTTTTCCTGGTTCGGGTCGAATATTGGCGTGCTGGTACTGAATGCTTGATTTATGCTTTTCGGTTCAGAAGCCGGCTCGGCTTTAATCACACGTACAAGTACTATCATCTCTCCAAATAAGTCTCTTAACGGCCCGATGTTCTCATACATTCTCGGCTTCGGCATGTTAAAGAGCCCGAGGTCACTGGCTTTAAGCTCATCGATGGCAAATACAAGCTGGGTCAATGCCACCGGATTAGTTCCATAAGTTTTCAGGTACAACATTCCAAGATTTCTGTCGTTCCGAATATCTGTTGCCGCAAGCAGACCTGTTTGTCCCGCATATATCTTGATTTTGTGTTTTTTACTCAATTGCTCAGCGGCAGCGGTATAATCGCCAGTCTGTCTCTCGTCTCTTGTCCCTCGTCCCTCGTCCATCATATCTTCCAAGCCGACCTCGGTGAGTGTCTTAGCCTCCTGTAGTATCTTCTCTGCCTCGGAATTTACTTTGTCCTGCAAGAGCTTATCCGAAATGAGGATTGCTACCTCGGCATAGCTTTGGGTTTGTTCGATTGGCGGCGAATTAGGGTCATTTGGGTCCGATGGGACTGATATCATGAATCGCTTTACATTCTTTTGGTAATACTGTTCTTTCTCCTGCGGTGTAGGTGGGGTTACTATCAGTGAGACATCATCGAGCCGGCACGCGATGCATTCAAGCTGAACTCTGTCGGGCAATTTGTATCCGAAGCCATAAGGGTTTTCCTCGCTTACAGTTCCGGCAAAGAATTTCTTGTATTTGTCAAAATGTTCGACCATCCTGTCTTCATTAGGTTCAGCAAGAGTTTCAGCAAATATAGACGACTCAAATTCTACAAGTTCAACATTGATTGTTTCATTCTCCTGGCTCGCCATGTGCATTATCTGTGAGCTTGTCACATCTTCGCCTGAGCAAATCATATGGGAATACTGCAATACCGCCAGCAATTTTCCGAACGTTGCCAGTATTTGCTCTTCTGGAATTCCCTGTTTATCTATTAAAGACCGGATTACTTGTGAATATGTTGCGCCCCTGAATAGTTGTGGTATTACCTGCCCGAGCACTCTGCCCATATCTTCATTCGCCATACTAATCCCTGCAAGTTGCGCTTCATTTTTCAGCAGAAGCCAATAATAATCCGCTGGCATCGAACGTCTGTAAATATCGCTGATTTGTTTATCGCTGATTCTATACCCACTTGTTGTTATCATTCGTTTTATGCGATTGATTAGTGCCGGAGAAGCTTTCTGCTCCGAGAACAACAGCTCGCTCAATAGAATTGCCTGTAAATCCTGGGTTCTTAGTAGGTCATCTGCCGACAGAAGCCGTAGAATTTCCAGTTCCTGGTGGGCTGAATTTAGGTCGCTTCTTATTATTTTCTTGTTATCGGCGAAGTAGGCCACTGCGTCGTGCCATCCCGTTCTTATGCGAGTAAAGTATCGCAGGGTTGGGCCGGCTATAAAGCCGAACATTATAACGACGACAACAACGGCCATTATCTTCTTGTTATTTTTGCGAAACCACTTCATCAAATTCATAGCTATTTCTCCTTTTACTACTCTGCGAAGCAGCGCTTCCGGCCTTCGCAGCTGCTTCGGCGGAGTAGGCTCGCTGCGAAGTACGAGTTGCCGCGAAGGCACCAAGACACCAAGAAGTGTAAAGTGCCTAAAGTGCCTAAAGTGCAAAGCGCCTAAATCCTGGATATCAGTAGATTAGGAAATCAGGGTGCAGGACACCAGAGCACCAGAATATCAGGAAAAACGAGCGCAAAGCGTCGTTGCGAGGCCTGCCTGTCCTGAACTTGTCGAAGGGAAAGGCCGAAGCAATCCGCCACAGGTGGATTGCCACGCTCGGCTTCGCCTCTCTCGCAATGACTTATTACTTTTTCCCTGATGTCCTGATAACCTGATACCAACGGCTCGACTGAGCTCGCCGAAGTCTACCTGATAGCCTGATGCCCGGATAACCACAATCTTTAGCTCACTTTAGCTCACTACTCACCAATTACCAATTACCAAAGTATATGCAAGAACCGGCACATTGCAAGAAAAATGCCCGTAGTGGTGCTACGAGAAAAATAAATTTCTTGCACTTATAGTGTAAGTAAAACATAATGAACTATCCTTTTGTCTGTTTGCGTAGACATGCATAGGGGCGATGCTCGTTGAAATGGCAGGTAGCTAATTAGCAAATTTAGGAGATTTAAAAATGGACGAGAATCAGGCCAAACAAAATAATTTACTCGACACGACTGACTGCCTTGAAGCTATTGGAGTGTTCAGGGGATGGAAAAACTTTTTCTTTGTAATTGCATTACTCTGTCTGCTTGTGCTGCAGGTATCCTTCTGGTTTGTTGACCGCGGTTGCATCGCACCTTGTGATAAGGACGAGACCGATACTGCTATTGCTGCAAGCGATAGGAAAGAGGAGATTAAAGAGGCCGCAGAAAAAGTGGCTGCGGAGCCAAACAAGCTGGCCGAAGAGCTCAAGCAAAAAACTAGTTTTCCCTTCGGAATAACTTTCAGGCACTTGCGCTGGACCATTCGTATCGCTAATAGTTTGCTCATATTGACGGCTGTACTTTTTTGCCTGAGTATGCTGTTCAGCTTGAAGATATCGCTGATAGGCCGGCTCGGCGGAATAAACCATATATGTAGAGCATTTTTCCTGTCTTTAATTATGGTTGTTCTTTTATTACTCGGTCAAATATCGTTTGGTCATATTCCGGGAGTGATATATATGCCTGATGAGCTGTTAAGGTGGCATACTACCGAGACAACTGATATATTTGGCACCGTTCTTTACTATTTGCGCTTTAGTGGATACGGGGTGTTGGCGTTGCTGTTGCTTATTTTCTCACAGGTCCGCAGCTCGCGCTGGACAAAGGCCGTCCTCCGCAGACTTGAAGTGATATAAAAGATAGTATGTTATTGCTATCTGGTGAGCTTAATTATCGAATCGCGTTGATTAGAGTATTGCTCCAACAGTTCTTGTCTGGGTCCTAACTCAAAATCAGCAGTTTCAAAACCAGGTGCAACGGTTGTTCCCATTAAGGCGAATTCTCCGCCCTCATTTATGAAACAACCCTGCCAGCTATCTCGCGGCACGGTTACCTGTACATGCTGGCCGTTCAAAACATCATGCCCTAAAGTGACAACCTCACTGTTCCCATCCGGGTGAAGCTGTAGCATCGTTACCGGGCCGCCTAAATAAAAATGAAATATCTCATCGCTGTTTACTCTGTGCAGAGATGAGAATGTGTCAGGCGTAAGTAGATATAAAATAGCGGTGCTGAAATTCCTATCAGCGGCGTATCTTTTGGGTAGCGCTATCTGTGTAAGTTTCTCCTGGCACCGATATGTCTCAACATAGAAGCCGCCCTCCTGCGGTAAAGGCCTCATCCCAAAAAATTCTATAATTTGCTCAGCGGTCATCGTTGGATAATTACCTAAATTGAAAAGCTGTTTTTAACAATTTAAGCGCCTAATATCACAACGTCAAGACCTAATCAAGGGTTTACCCCGTTAGAAAGAAAGCCCTATATGAGCTTTCTAACGGGGTTTACTTTATAGAGTTTTTTGGCTATACTTAATTACTCGAACTGACCGGTCAGTTTGAGTAATTAATATAACGAGTAAACAGGAATACTACTTTGTATTCTCGCTATTATCAGGAGTATAGAAATGAAGCAAGTGGAGCGCATAGGGGTATCACTGGACAAAAAGCTGCTTTCTACGTTCGATAAGCTCATTGCCAAACAGGGCTATGAGAACCGCTCAGAGGCCATACGCGGTTTAATCCGCCAGCAGTTAAGTGCCGAGCGTTTAAGCCATCCAAAAACAAAGGCAATCGCTGCTGTATTTCTTGTTTACGACCATCATTTGACAAAGCTGATGCAGAAGCTCACCGATTTGCAGCATTCGCATCTTCTGCAAACGATTTCTTCTATGCATATTCACCTGGATGAGCACAACTGCATGGAGATTATTGTGCTTCGGGGACGGGTGGACGAAATTAAAAGAACAGCAGAAAATATCCTGAGTCTAAAGGGCGTTAAGCTCGGACGCGTTAACCTTGTCCCAGCTTAATTTTCGATTGACGATTAAAGATTTACGATTTATAATTCCGGCATAACCTGATTTCCGATTTGAAATCGGCAATTCAATCGGGCGATTAGCTCAGTTGGCTAGAGCGCACGGATCACACCCGTGAGGTCACAGG
>CAZUPG010000124.1:0-5731 GCA_964622085.1 uncultured Pirellulales bacterium
ATTTTATTGTTTCGAGTTTAATGCCTTCCTGGTCCACGATGTATCCATTGCTATCAGACATCGTAATTACCTTGGCGCCAAGCTGCTGAGCCTTCTGTGCTGCGTAAATTGCAACGTTGCCGGAGCCAGAGATGGCCACTTTCTTGCCGTTCCAGTCGATGCCGCGTTCCTGAAGCATTTGGTTTACGAAATAGATCAGACCGTAGCCGGTAGCCTCTTTTCGCACCATTGAACCACCGTAATCGAGGCCCTTGCCGGTCAGCGCACCAGTGAAAGTATTCGTCAACTTCTTGTATTGACCAAAGAGGTATCCTATTTCTCTGGCGCCTACGCCGATATCGCCTGCGGGCACGTCAGTATTAGGGCCGATATGGCGGAAAAGCTCGGTCATAAAGCTCTGGCAAAAGCGCATAACTTCCATATCACTTTTGCCCTTCGGGTTGAAGTCCGAGCCGCCTTTTGCGCCACCCATCATCAGACCGGTCAGCGAATTCTTAAAAATCTGTTCGAATCCGAGGAATTTGATAATGCCAATATAAACGCTCGGATGGAAACGGAGGCCGCCCTTATAGGGACCCAGAGCACTGTTAAACTGAACGCGAAAGCCGCGGTTTACTTGTAGATTGCCTCTGTCGTCCTGCCAGGGGACGCGGAACATAATCTGCCTTTCCGGCTCGACAATCCTATCAAGGATCTTGGCATCGACATACTCCGGATGTTTTTCCAGTGCCGGCCCCAGAGAATCGAGAACCTCTTTTACCGCCTGGTGGAACTCTATCTCACCCGGATTGCGTTTCAGGACCTGCTCGTAAACGGCCTGGATAATAGTATTGGCTGCCACTTGAATAACCTCCATCAAAAATTAAATATTTCACTTTTGCGAAACTGCTACAATAAGCTGAACTAATAATAAAATTACATAATTGCATTGATAATGGCAGCTTGATAAAATAACATATATTAGTAGTAAAGCACAAGAGATTAAAAATAATATAATATATCAGGATAGCTTATAATGCATGTAGAAACGCTAAAGATATTTTGTGATTTAGCAGACTTACGAAGCTTTTCAAAAACCGCTGAAAAGCATCTTCTAAGTCAATCGGCAATATCCCAGCAGCTTGCACAGCTTGAGCTTGTTCACAAGTGCCAGCTGGTGGATAGGAAGAAACCGCTGGAACTGACAGCAGAGGGACAATTGTTTTACAAGGCTGCTAAGGATATGCTCGATAGATATGAACAATTAAAGAGCGAACTAAGTGCCTTGAAGGCCTCATCCGGTAGCAGAATAAACGTTGCAGCAATTTACAGTATCGGTATGCACACTCTGCCGGAATATGTTAAAAAATTTATGGTCAGCTATCCGGATGTGAATGTCCATATTGAATACTTCAGCGCCGTCAAGATTTATGAATTGGTTTTAGCCGGCGATATCGATGTTGGCCTTGTGGCTGTTCCCAAAATGGACAAGCGGCTGGATGTATATGACTTTGAGGCAGAGCCGCTGGTCTTGGCCTGCAGCCCCAAGCATCCTTTATCACACGAATCACATGTCGATATCCATCAATTGCAATTTGAAAGATTCATTGCATTTGAGAAAAATGTTCCGACGCGCCTGTGGATAGACAATATTTTAGACCATTATAATGTTTTAGTTCGGCCGGTGATGGAATTCGATAATATCGAAACTACCAAGCGAGCAGTAGAAATAAACGCAGGTATAAGTATATTACCTGAGGCGGCATTGCTTCAGGAAGTTAGCACTGGAACGATAAAGGCGATTCCGTTCTCGAATGAAAAGTTTGTCAGGCCGACCGGCATAATCGTTCGCAAAGGTAAGCTTTTAAGTCAGGCAGGGCGATACTTTATTGAGCTGCTCCGAAAAAAAGCAAAATAGATTCCCGCTTGTGCTACAAAGACGTAAAAACTACGCTATACGCAATACGAGATACGAGTATTATGTCAATTAAAGCAGTGATATTTGATTTGGATGGCACAGTAACCCAGCCATACTTTGATTTTGACGCCATTCGCAAAGAGATGGGATTGGACAGAAATTCCGGGCCGGTCCTGGAGTCGATGCAGAAAATGCCGCCAGAGCAGCGTAAAAACGCAGAGCGAATTCTACATTCTCACGAGAGAAAGGCGGTAATAGAATCCAGGCTCAATGCCGGTGCGAAAGAAACCATTGAATCGCTTCGCAAAGATGGTATTTACACTGGTATATTGACGCGGAACAGACGCAGCAATGCGCTGGCCATCGCCAAAAAGCACGGCTTGAAATTTGATGCTGTTGTAGGTAGAGACGACGGCCCCGTCAAGCCAGAGGCCTTTGGTCTCTTGAAGATATGTCAGCAGTTCGGCGTTGAGCCGTGGGAGATGCTGCTGGTAGGCGATTATCTTTTCGATTTGCTCTGTGCAAAATCAGCCGGGGCCGTTGCTGTTCTACTGACAAATAACGCTCAAGCCGGCGAATTTGCCGAGCATGCGGATTTTTGTATTGAAAACATCAGCCAGATACTTCAAATTGTCAAAGACAAGATTAGCCACAGAGATAAAAAGAAAAGTGGTAGGGTGGGCTTTAGCCCACCAGTAACCGATAACCAGCAACCGTTTACCTATGAATAAAAAGATAATAATAAAAGTTTTCTTTCTGTTGTTAGGCACAGTCGGAATTTGCTGGGCCGATTGCAGTACGAAAAGCCCTGTTTTCACTCATCCTTCGGGAACAGATGCGAATAGTGTTGAGTCAATCCTCGAACAACTAAACAAAAAAACCGAAGAGCTTCAATCCTACGAGGCGCAGATTAAGTATAAATTCAGCCAGCCGTTATTGGAGTCGCAGAGTATAAGAGAAGGTGTCTTATATTATGCAAAAAACGGCCAAAAGTCCCTGCTGCGAATAAATTTTCAAACACTCAAGCAAGATGATGAAAAGCAGCAGAAATATATCGAGCATTATATACTCGACGGCATCTGGCTTACGCATATCGATTACCAAATCAAGACGGTTAAGTGTTATCAAATGGCTGAGCCGAACGAACCTTTGGACGTCTTTGATTTGGCGAGCAAAAATTTACCTATAATCGGTTTTACGAAAATAGAAGACCTGAAAAAACAATTCGAAATAAAACTGGTTGAGCAGAAAAAAGAACACACTCCTGTCATTCCCGCGGAAGCGGGAATCCAGGATTTCATTCAGTTGCATCTGAAAGTTAAGGCGGATTCGGTTTATAAAGACGATTATACTTCCATCGATTTTTGGATTGATAAAAAACTTTACTTACCTTCGAAGATAATAGCTGCTTCCATCGAAGAGGATATTTACGAAATAAAATTTATCGAGCCGAAGGTAAATGAAAAGATGAATAAAAAGGTCTTCGATTTCAAAATCCCAGATGGCTTCAGCGTGGAAATAGAACCGTTGAAGAAAAGCAAAGGGAAAATGACCAAGAATCAACGCGGAATTGAGATATGAGCTAACGCAAAAGGAGAAACTTAAAAATGATTGGAAAACTGCCTGAAGATATATTAGAAGCAGTTCTTGAAACGATACCTATTGAATTCTCTGTTGTTGATAGGAATGATAAGGTATTGGCATGGAATAAGCACGAGACAAGGATATTTAAGAGACCAACTGCTGTTATCGGCAGAGATGTTCGCAACTGCCATCCCCGAAAGAGTCTTGATCAGGTGGAAAGAATCCTGCAGGAAATGAAAGAGGACAAAAGGGATAAAGCTCGTTTCTGGATAGACCTGCCTATCGGCCCGGATAAAAAGAAACAAAAAGTTCTCATCGAGTACTATGCTCTAAGGGATTCTGAACGAGCATACATAGGTTGTTTGGAAGCGACTCAGAATATTTCAGAGCTACAATCTATCACCGGTGAAAAACGATTGCTTGATTAGAACGAATGTTTGATTCTTGTTTTATGAAGCATGTGTGAAATAGAAGTAGAAGGAGTTAGAGATGGCGAAGGGAATAGTTGTTTATTATTCGAGAAGCGGTAATACGAAAGAGATGGCTGAGATAATAGCCAGGGCGATGAATGAGGCGGATTTGCCGACCGACTGCAAATCAGTCGATAAGGTCAAAGCGGAAGATTTGCTAACATTTGATGCGATTGTAGTCGGCTCGCCGACTTACTATGGCAGTATGGCTGGGCCGATAAAGGAGTTGTTCGATGATGCGGTCAGTTTCCACGGCCAGCTCGACGCAAAAGTCGGAGCTGCTTTTTCCAGTGCGGCAAATATCGGCGGCGGCAATGAAACCACCATTATGGGCATAATCGAAGCGATGCTAATCGCCGGTATGGTTATCCATGGTGACCCACAGGGTGACCACTACGGGCCTGTTTCAATCGGCAAACCTGACCGAAGAGTGAGAAAGCAGTGCATACGCCGTGGCCAGAGAATCGCAGAATTGACAAAAAAGCTACATTCGTAACAGCAAAATCAAATAATAGCTGCGGAGAACTATAAGTAACGTTAAATGCGAGACTTAGAAGAACAAAATATGAACGAATATTTGTGTCCTCGTGCCTTCGTGGCAAAAAAATACTGTTTTTTTGCAAAAAAAAGCATTTTTCTTTGACAAACCAACAACAGGTAGTTAAGTTTTTAGCGATTTTAAGCTGAAAATAGCAATTTTAACCAATAGATTTGGAGGTACACTTTGATGCAAGAGTACGAAGCCCTCAAAGCACTAATCGCTGAAATTGAAGCTGACATCGACAAAGCTGGAGGCGGAAATAAAGCAGCCGGAACGAGAGTACGCAAACAAATGCAAAAGGTCAAACAGGCTGCTCAAGGCGTTCGCAACTGCATTCTTGAAATCAGGTCAGCCGATTAAATTATCACAGGCACTCACAAGCGCTGCTTTGGCATTGTGTCGTGCGTAATGCTCCTGCCACCATAGGGGCAAGCTATGTTCTTATTGCGCAAGACCAAACGCAATGTAACAGCACAGAAAGTTTGCATATCAAGGTCGATTATGCCGCCACCATTATTGTTTGATTTATCGCAAATAGACTTGGCAGGTAAGCCGGTCTTCGACAAAGAAGCTATCGGCAGGCAGAATCCCCAGCGATTTGAGATGCAGCAGCTCGATGGTATTCTCTGGTACGACAAGGACAAGTTCTTAGTTTTGGGCTATAAAGATGTTACTGAGAACGAATTCTGGATTCGCGGGCATATTCCGTCTCGGCCGTTGATGCCAGCCGTGATAATGGTCGAGTCAGCAGCACAGCTATTGAGCTTTTTTGTGAAACAGGTTTATGAAGAGTTGGCCTTTATCGGTTTTACGAGCATAGATTCAGCGAAGTTTCGTTCTGTTGTCGAGCCGGGGCAGCGATTATATTTGCTCGGCCATATCACAAAATTCAAAAAGAGTAGAAAATATAGCGCAAGCATCCAGGGGGTTGTTGACGGCGATATGGTCTTTGAGACGTCCGTATCCGGTATGGCGGTTTAGCCCAAATAGCCTCAAGGGGATTTATCCGCCGTAGGCAGATTCGAATCCGCCGCAAGTAGACAAATCGGAAATCCACAATCGAAACTTGTCCGCCGTCCGTCTGGCGGGATCGAAAATTTTATCACCCTCTTTTCGAACAGGAGAACATTTGAACATTAGACCGCAGTTAAGCATTGTGGTTTTTTCTCCACTATCTACTTTCTGCTGCTCAACTGCTCTATTTTTTGCTCCGCAAAAAATAGCCCCAAGGGGATTCGA
>CAZUPG010000125.1:0-3645 GCA_964622085.1 uncultured Pirellulales bacterium
ATACCATTATTGCAGCAAACCATATTCTCAACCCTGCCAAATGAGAAAAACAATCCTGAACAGAAAGAACTTTATGCGGCCTTTAATAATGGAGATGCAAAAGGGGTTTTGGACTTGGAGATTGACCGTAAGCAGCGAAAACAAATTTTTATAACAGGCATGTCGGTTCGCTTTGCAAGTGATGTTGAGACCGCGAAGTTCGGCGAGGCAGATTTGCGTAAGACGGGCCGTCGCGGTATTGGGGGTGGAGCTGATGAGTACGCTTATCCGGAAATGGCGGAGATGGAGAGGCCGGGGGGCAGGGGCGGCAGGTCGTCTTCCGCAAAGAGCGTGAAAGGTGATAGTGCAGAACAGGAGAGACGTGGATTTGTAGTAACTATAACGGGGTATAGCCCATACGGAAACATAGGCGAGCTGATGGAGCCTAGCGGGGCGGAAGATGACCAAAGTAGATGGGGATTTATAACTCGATTGCTGCACCTCAATGATATTGCTGCTGATGGTAATAGCCCGTTCGAACTGTATAAGAAAACCGACATTGAGCAGTTCAAGCTGGAAATACATGAAGTCAGTCTTGATAGTGAGATGCCTGTTGGGATAGGGCTCGCAGATGTCAGATATAAACAGGTAAAAGGTCAAAAGAGCGAAGAGGAGATTTTGATAGACCCCCTGACAAGGGAGATTATCAGCAAAGTTGCTGTGCTGGACTCTGATGGAAGACCAGTGCTCAATGAGCGTACCGGCAAAGAGATTTATGAGGTCAATGACCATTGGTTTGTATTAAATGCTAAATTTATCTGGGAAGATGCTCTTAAATCCTCTGAGGCCGCTGTAGCACCTGCCGAGGATAGAGGTCGCCTCCGTGGTCGTTAACCTTCCGCCTCTGGTGGATGTGTGGAAACCAGGTGCTTTCTAACGGGGTAAAGATAATGTAAGGCAAAAAAGTAGAATAATCTGGCGGGTTAACCCCATTAGAAATTCCATAACGAGGTATTTGATTGAAAGAAAGGGATTTCTAATGGGGTAGCAAGGTAATGATGATTTAAAAAGGGAAAATTTCTAACGGGGTTAAAGTGGATATTTTTAAAGTTCTTATTCAAAAACTAAGTATTTTTAAGAATAACTCAGCATTGTTGTTACCGATTGTTATCGCTCTGGTTGGTATACTTGTTTTTATACCTGCGCAACTGATGAGCAGCAAGCTCAAAAAACAGATAGAAAGTGAAAGTATTGCAAAAATAGGTAATAGTATTCGGTCCCTGAGTAAAAAGGCCGTCTCCAGTGAGCAATGGAAAAAGGAGCAAGAACACCAGCAGGATTACGCAAGCGATGCCGAGAGAATAGCACTAATAGCTGCGCAAAGCACACAAAGAGAGCTGTTAAGCTACAAAATATTCCCTGAGCCCAAAGCTAAGTCCCAGTTCACCTTCGTGGAATTTGGCAAGCGATATTGCGCCGCCTTAGAGGCACTGGTTACTGGTGTAAATGCCCGTGATTGTCCCACAGATGTCGAGTTGAAGAGAGCTTTGGAGAAATCATCCGGGCGTTCTGGTCTGGACAGTAGATATCGGTCGAGGGATTTATATATGAGTGCAGTGCCATCAGGGACATCATACGGGATGCGTAGTGATATTGAGGGTACGATAGAAGAGGAGATTTGCCGGGAGAGAGCGGAATCTGCTTCTGTTTATGCAAATCCGGCAGATTTGAGCGGATACGGCTACTGGAAAGAATATAAATACGAATCTCAAATAAAAGAGGCGGTTGAGGACTGCTGGTATTACCAGCTGGCTTACTGGGTCGTCAAGGACGTTATCGATACGATAGGCACTATGAATACCGAGGCCGGGTCGAACAGCGTTTTGACATCGCCGGTTAAGCGGCTTATAGGTATATATTTCGACTTGAGTGGAAGCGGATATAGAACGACCAGCACATACCCTGGCCGTGGACAATCTAGTAAAGCCGGGACAACAAAGACGGAAACTAATAGGCCCGTTTATGCTCTTTCACTACAAGATGTGCTTATAGAACCCTACACGGGAAGATATTGCAATGATGATATTGACGTTATACACTTTAATGTTATTGTTGTAGTTAGTACAAAAGCGGTTTTGCCGTTTATGCAGCAGCTTTGTAGCGCCAAGGAGCATAAATTTTCAGGATTCTATGGTAATGAGCAAGAGCAGATTTGCAAGCACAATCAGATAACAATATTAGAAAGCAAGATTAGTTCAATCGACCGAGAAGAGCGAACTCACAGTCTCTACCGTTATGGCGATGAGGCCGTGGTGGAACTGGATTTAACTTGCGAATATATCTTCAACAAAGCCGGCTATGAAGAAATTAAACCGGCATCTGTTAAAGAGGCACAGGAGCCGGAAGAGAAAACAAAGAAAAAGGAAAGGTGAGAGGGCGAGAAGGTAGGGTGGGCTTCAGCCCACCAAAATCTTTTAGAATGTGGTGGGGTTATGACCCCACCCTACTTGATGCTGGATGCTCGTGGAAGAACGAAATCGAGCATCGAGGATAGGTACCGAGATATGGTGAATAAAATAGTCAACTTTTTAGAGGCACATATTGAAAAGGTAGTTTTGGTAGTTGCTGGGCTTGTGTGTATCTGGCTGCTTATGACCGGTGTTCTACTCAGCCCCAACAAGGTCGAGTACCGTGGCGAGAAGTTTAGCCCCGGTAAGATTGATATTGAGATAAGTAAGGAAGCTGATTTTTTGAGGCGAAAGCTGAATGAGCCGCCCAAATCGCCAGAGCCATATATGCGGCGATTGACTGGTCCCATAGAACCGAATGACCCCGTCAGAGAGGGAATACGGGGTGAGCTGCAAAGTGGTTTTTTAGGACTGTTCAATTCACCCTTAAATAGTATTGACGTGAGTCTGTATCCACCGAAGCCGGGCAGGAGCTCGCTGGAAGCAGGTTTTGCAAGAGAATATAATCTTCCATTCATTGGTGAAGTCAATGAGGTGGCAGCTGATCACATCAGAGCGGTTGCTTTTGTGCCGAGAAGTACTGTTGACGAGCAAAATGCTTATAAGCAAGAGAATAGTGAGCCGAATGATATCGATTTTGTAACTGTAGAAGGAAAGTTTGATATGGGAGGATTATATGCGAGGTTTCAGGAATGTTTTGCCGGCAAGGCAGTTGAGGAAGCGTATCACGGGCTTCGAGCCCGTGATACCACGGCCAGGATGTCCGTGGTACATGACCCGTGTCTTGTGAGGCCGATTTTTGCAGCGGTCCAGCTTCAGAGACAAGAATTGGGTGGCGACGGGACCTGGAGCGACTGGGAAAATGTGGCTCGAACCAGGGTCGATCCTTACAAAAAGCTATTTGAAGTTATAGAAGATGTTCAAGACTTGCCGCCTGGTGGGCTAACAGTAAGAATGCTTCAATTTAATAATCCACAAGTGATAATAAACCTGTTGCAGCCGGATGCCTACATAATAGCTTCTGCGGAAGAAGAGTGGTTTCCTCCCACGCTGCATAATAAGTATCTGGAGCAGCAGAGACAGCAAGGGATAGAAGCAAGGCGTGAATCCTTAGAGAAAGCAAGAGAGCAGCGCGAGAGAGAGCAAAAAGAGCGACTGGATGAGCGGGGTTCGTCAAGGTCTGACACAAGAACGCGAA
>CAZUPG010000125.1:3655-5725 GCA_964622085.1 uncultured Pirellulales bacterium
GAACAGGGCGATACGGCGCAGAAGGCGGCAGTAGGTCCGGAAGTAGATTAAGCACGAGAAGGGCCCGTACTGATAGAGAGCGTCCCGTTAGACGAGGGACGAGGAGCGAAGAAGAACTTTCTCGGCTGGGCGGAGGCCCAGCCGGAGCCCTGACAGCAAGGGAAAGCAGGGATGTTTATGATGAATTTTATGCGACTATGATTACTCCAGGAATGAACTTTGCCAAGATGGACGAGCCGTTAGTGTTCTGGGCGCACGATGATACAGTCAAACCGGGGAACAGCTACCAGTATAGAATTCGGCTGGGCGTTTTTAATCCGATAGCCGGGACGAATCAGTTCAGTGAGCAAGACAAATCACGCAAGAACGATGCTATTTTATGGAGTGAGTTTTCTGATGTAACGGAGCAGGTTGTGATTCCTGCAAGAACGTATTTCTTTGCGAATGATATACAAAAGGCCGCCAAGAGTGTTACGGTGGAGGTCTGTAAGTTCGCACTTGGTTACTGGTACAGTGAGACATTTGCGGTCAAGCAGGGAGAAGTTATTGGCAAGGTTAAGATGTATAACGGGCTTGAAGCCCGTGATACCACGGCCAGGATGGCCGTGGTACAAGAGCAGCCCCTGCTCCTGTCTTCCGACAGGAAGACGCAGGGGGACATTACAGTACCTGAGACAATTGATTATGATACTGGGGCAGTCTTTGTTGATGTTATGGCTGTTAATGATTGGTCTGGCGGCCCCTCGGCTCGGTTCGGGACAGGCAAGAAACTTGTTGCCAGGGATTATTATGATATGCTTTACAGTTTTGATGGGATAAACATAGAGCATATGGCAATTGGCACGATGAATTGGAGCAGAGAATTGCAGGCCATATTTGGCGACATCCAAAAGTCCATAAGGCAAAAGAAGCAACCTTTGCGAGATTGGAGCAGCAGAATTGGCGGACGCAGGCAACGTGCTCCAGGGATGGAACCTTACGGAGCGGACCGTGAGGAACTCTTATATAGAGAGAGACGATGAAGGACAGACGACAGAGAAGTCGTCGGCCCGAGGGACTCCGCCGAAGCGGCTATGTCCCTCGCGCGAAGGCGGATTTTTCGACCTGACCGAATCTTGACTCCACCACACGGCCGGCGGATAAATCCGCCGTATTTTGGGCGGATAAATGTCGTCAGACAAGTTTGGCTCAAAGATGTAAATTTCATTCGATTTTGCAGTAACTTCTGGTGGTTTTTGGCGTATAAGTCCGGTTATTAGCTTCACTTACAGCATTTCGTGAAAATTAAGAGTTGCAAAATTCGTTTCTTGGCATTATAATCATTCCTTCTAATCATTTTTGAAAGGGTTAATAAATGAATTACGACGTAGCTGATTTGTCGCTGGCTGCCGAGGGCAAGAAGCGGATTCTCTGGGCGGATAACGATATGCCAGTCTTGGCGGTGATACGAAAGAGATTTGTGAAAAGCAAACCGTTGGCGGGTAAAAATGTTTCTGCCTGCCTGCACATAACCGCTGAGACGGCTAATTTAGCAAGGACACTAAAAGCAGGTGGGGCGAATGTTGTTCTGTGCGCATCTAATCCGCTCAGCACACAGGATGATGTGGCAGCTTCATTAGTTAAGGATTTTAAGATACCGGTCTTTGCTATCTGCGGCGAAAATCGCAGCACCTATTACAAGCATATCAATGCGGCAATCGACCATAAGCCGGTTATTACGTTCGACGACGGTGCTGACCTGGTGAACGAATTGCATACTCGCAGGAAAAAAGAAGCCCACCGGATTATCGCAAGTATGGAAGAGACTACCACCGGCGTTATTCGTCTGCGGGCGATGGCAAATGCGGGCCTATTGAAATTTCCGGTTATCGCCGTAAACGATGCCGACACCAAGTACTTATTCGACAACCGCTACGGCACGGGCCAGTCAACAGTAGACGGCATTATTCGAGCGACTGATTTTCTAATGGCAGGCAAAAAAGTTGTCGCAGCCGGATATGGCTGGTGCGGTCGCGGCTTTGCTATGCGTGCAAGAGGGATGGGGGCAATCGTAGTTATTACGGAAGTTGA
>CAZUPG010000126.1:0-5716 GCA_964622085.1 uncultured Pirellulales bacterium
CGATTCGGCTGGTGATTCCGATACTGCTCGGTACTCTATTTTTCTGGCAGCTTTTTGATGATATAAACAATGAAAACGGCTTTTTGAGAACTCCGCAAGGCGAATGGATACCACAAAACTGTATTGGTGTGGGCGTCTTAATACTGGCACCTGTGATTGCGATTGTTCTCAGCCTGGTCAAAGGCCGTCGAGATGCTGAAATACTACCGCAAGAAAACATAGCTCTGCAAACCAGAGCCAAGTTTGGGGGAGTGGTAGCACTTGCGTTGGCGCTGATTCCGGCAGTGCTGTATATAACGTCGCTTAACATTGCCGCGTTGTCTTTGGTAAAAGATATCGTACTTTTGGCATTTCCGATTTGTGGAATTGTCGCCATAGCGTTAAGCAATCATATTGTAGAAAAGTATAATACTTCGACTACTCAGGCATCATGGCTGGCGAGATGGGCGGGGGTGCTCGCAACGATGGATGTGAGTGTATTTATTGCGATAATCCTGATTGGTCTGACTCGAACGGTAAAACCTGATGAAGCAGAGGCGCTTATTCACCATGAGTTAAGCGGCATTTCGTATATAATTCTTGCTGTGGTGTTTCTGATTATAGTAGGCGGTCTGGGATGGTGCTTCTATCGCGCGATGGCCGCCGCGGGCAAAGGCGAGGGGCCGCAATCCCCCGATGAAGTAGGCGATGAGCAAAAGCAAATATAGATAGTTTTGGTGGGCTGAAGCCCACCCTACATACTATCCCCTATTTGGGTTTGAAGCCCTTGACCTTGTTTCCGGTGTATTTGGTGCAGGCCTTTTCCAAATCCACATCGCTTATGTTAGCCAGCGTACAAAGCCAGGCAAACACATCGGCAAATTCTTCCTCTTTGTTTTTGTCATCTTTAGATGCCAAGGCGGTAGCAAGCTCTCCAACCTCTTCAATGAACCACATAAACGTGGCAGGAATACCTCGCTGGAGGTCCCGCTTTTTGTATTTTTCAGAGATTATCTGTTGAAATTCGTGAATATGCATCTTTCTTAGACGATTAAGGCATATAGCGGATGTAAAAAACCTCCCGAATATAATAATCTGCGGGTAGGAAAAATTATCCGCTATACGCCATTTTCTAATCTGTCAGTAAATTTGAGAGCTTTGTTTTTTCGAAAACATTTCTGGCTTGAGCAACTGCTTTTTTATGGACCTTCTCGGCTCGTCTGCCGAATCCCTCTCGCTGTGTTTGCTCAGCCAGGTACAATTGACTATCCATGGGGCCGTCAACAGCTTCGATAATCTGGAGCATTGTGATTCTGTTTGGTGGTTTGGCAAGAGAGAAGCCGCCGCGAGGCCCTCTTTTGCTGCGCAAAACATTTACTCTGACCAATTGCTGCAGTATTTTGAGCAGGTACTCCAAAGGTATATTATATTTTTTAGATATATCATGAGACAAAACAATCTTTTCGCTCCTATGCTGCGCAATATAGCTGACCGCCAACAGTGCATATCCTGCGGATCTACTGGTTCGCATCTTAACCTCCTTCAAAAAATGCCAAGATTGTTAAAAGTTCCATTTATGCAACATGAGGGTGCAAGCCAATGAAAAGGCAAACAAACAGCAACCTCTACCGTAAACCCCGTTAGAAAAATTATTTCTAACGGCGCAAGCCCTCGCTCTCGTCTGGGCGAAGCCCGCCGTAGCCCGAATATATTTTTTACCACGCCCAAAGAGCGCGTGGCTTTCTTTCTAACTGGGTAAAGTCAAGCCCTTCTTGATACTCCTTCTTGTCTGGGCGCTCGTCACGGCGGAGTCCGCCTGCGGCGGATTAGCCGGGAAGGCCCAGCCGTAGCCCCGAGATAGTATAAACCAATCACCCTGTCACTGTACAGAAACTCATTGTATTTATTATTAATTATATACTTCAATATTGCAAGAATTTTTATCTCTGAAATCCATAAAATCTGAGGAAATTTGATAAAATATTGCCGAATTATAAAAGTTCCTTCAAAAAATAACAAAGAATTCCCAAAATTTTTCCCAAGTGTGCAAAAAACTTGACATACAAGGCTCTCTAATATAGGATTTCACTGTAATTTGACCCTGTTAGAAAGAAGGCTTCGTCCTTTGGACAGGGTAAAAAATATATTCGGGCTACGGCGGGCTTCGCCCAGACGAGAGCGAGGGCTTGCACCGTTAGAAATAATTTTTCTAATAGGGTGAAGGTTTACCCGCCGTAGGCGGGTTAAAAGCCCCGCTCGTACTACTCTGCGAAGTACTCGCTACGTAGCATGAGAGTTTCCTAACGGGGTTTATCTTTCTAAGGAGATTGTTATGGCTGAGATTAAGCCAAGGATAAGCGTGGAGTATTCCGAAAATGCAACAATAGTTGCTTTCACCGACGAAAAAATCCTCGAAGAGACGGATATTCAGGCACTTCAAGAGTCGGTTATGTCCGTTGTTGAGCAGGCCGACCGCATAAATCTGGTATTAGATTTTGGCAATGTCCGATTTTTATCCTCCGCTGTTTTGGGACTTTTAATAAGAATCAGCAAAAGGGTTTACGAACGCGATGGCCAACTAAGACTTTGCAATATCAACCCAAAAATCTACGAAATCTTCAAAATAACCCGGCTGAACAAAATCTTCGATATTTACAGAGACATCAAAAGTGCAACTGAAAATCTATCTAAAGCAAATGGCTGAGTGCTTTTTCTGTTTTGTTTACAAGAGTAAGGATTGGCCGGCAATTGCTACTTTGCCCCCGCTCTTGCTTCGCAAGAAGCTACGGGGGCTACGTAGCACGAGCTGGACACAAGTCGCTAATCTTGACTCAACCACACGGACGGCGGATAAATCCGCCATATTTTGGGCGGATAAATGTCGTCAGACAAGTTTGAAAAATAGCTTTCGCCTATCCGGGCTAAACAGAGAGTGCGATAAAGTATAAGATTATGGCATCAGGAACATCTATTAGCAGTTCAATAGTTGTTGAAAGCATACCGTCTGCTATTGTCGAAGTGTGCAGACAAATCCTATCGAAGCTCGAATACTACAGTTTCAGCAAAGAGGACATTTTTGCTGTTCACCTGGCTTTAGAGGAGGCTTTCAGCAACGCCATCACACACGGCAACAAAATGGACCCAGGCAAAGAGGTTAAAATCGACTATTCTATGGACTCGGATAAAGTTGAAATTTCCGTGGCAGATGAGGGTAGTGGATTTGAACCGGAATCCATACCAGACCCGCGATTTGGAAAGAAACTTTATGAGCCTGAAGGAAGAGGGCTGCTTCTTATGCAATCGTATATGGATGTAGTCGAATTCAAGGAACGGGGCAATAGTGTATATATGGTCAGATATAAGGAAAAACCTCCTTTAACAGAAAGCCAAGAACAAACACAAGCATAATCTATCAGTAGTTTATCGACAATAATATCCGGGATGGACCCCACAATAGATAAGGATAAATAAGCAGAAGATGTTTAATAGAGCTCTTATCATTTACGGTTGTTTGTTTATCCTGGGCGGTTGTGTGTATAATGATGAACCGATGCCCAGGATAGTATATCCTTCTCACCCTGAACCAAAAATCGTTCAGCCAAGGGTTTCAAAAACAACTCAAACTACTACGAAAAGCGTTCCCAGAGATTGGCTACCACCTTCACATCTGGAAAGGAAATGGATAGCTATAGTAATACATCATTCAGGAACAACAAGTGGGAATGCAGCCATATTTGACGAATGGCACAGGCAAGGCAATCACTGGGAGGGGGTTGGCTACGATTTTGTTATAGGAAACGGCACCGATAGCGGCGATGGCCAGGTTGAGGTCACCTTTCGATGGCGTCGGCAGCAAACGGGGGCACATTGCAAAACTCCGAACAACTGGGCTAATAAAAGTGCGGTTGGAATTTGTCTGGTGGGTAATTTCAATCACACCATGCCCACCGCTCGTCAGATGCAGTCTCTTGTGAGACTCGTCCGCTTTTTGCAAAACCGCTACGGGATTGCCAAAAGCCGTATTTACGGCCATAACAACACGCCGGGAGCAAGAGCAACCGATTGTCCCGGTAAAAAGTTTCCGATGACAGAACTAAAATCACAACTCGAGCGTTAGAGCCTACCCTTACACGGTTTGTCGATTAGCATTGCTTGGCCCTCGTGGCTCGCAGGTTGCAGGGGGGCTAACCAAAATTCTGTATTATTTCCTGGTTTTGAAGTGTCTGTCGGCGAAGTCGAGAAAGTGCTGCTGGTCATAGTTGGTGAATGCGAAGGCGATTATTTTTCAGGCATATCGGCCGGTTTGACCGCCGGTGCGTTTAGGTATCTTTGGGCGAACGTCAGGAAGGTCGGCCAGTTCGGACCGGATGAGTGTCCGTCACGATGCTGGCGAAAGGCGATGTCACCATCGATTAACGGTGTCCCGGTCGGTGGAAACTCCGTAGTCCCCATATCCTTTTTGCCCAGGAGCTTATAAACCGGTCCGGCAGCGGCTGCGGCCATGAACATGCCTTTGGCATCCACCCATCCATCACCGTTGGTTATTCCGGCGCTAATGAACACAGGCCGCGAGGCGCACAAAGCAATCAGTTCGTGAGAATCCACCGGCAAATCATTCCAGTTAAGCGGGCCGGCGTATTTAAGAAAGTTACCAGCCATCCAATGGTACTCGCCTGAACTGGCGAGGTTTTCCACGATTTCGCCCCAATTGCGGCGATGAAGCTTTGCGCCGCCTTCGCCGGAGGAACTGACGAAGGCAATAGCGAAACGCGGGTCATAAGCCATAGCGACGATAGCAGCTTTACCGTAACGCGAGAGGCCTTCAAGACCGACTTGCTTTACGTCCACGGATTTGTCAGTCTCAAAATAATCCAGAGCGCGGCTGGCGCCCCAAGCCCAGGCACGCAGCGCACCCCAATCATCCGGCTTGCGAGGCTGGCCTTTGTTGCACAGTCCGATGATGCCTTGGGTCAGGCCACCGCCATTGTCTGCCTGAACGCTGGTAGGAATGAGGATGGCATAACCCCAGCCTTTGGCGAGAACCTGCTGTTTCCAATCGTCGAAACCGCGAGGGATTCTTCTCCGAAATTTCGACATATCGAAACTTAATTGCATTATCACCGGCACCGGGCCTGCGGCATCTGCGGGGGTGGTCAGCGTCAATTGGATATCAACGGTGATAAGCGGATAGGAGGAATTGTCAACATGGCCAACGAGGTGCTTTGTGATGGTAGGCACGGCGCCACTCGAATTCCTCGTCGTGGAGGTCACCTCCCAATTCACCTTAGGTATGTCTTTGGGGATTCGGCCATAGATTTCCCTGTCGAAATCCTCCATGATTTCCGAGCGGCGCTGGTTCCACCAAATCTCAGGCGTTGTTACCTTTTGGCCATTCTTCAAGATCAGCGGGTCCGGCAGGTTCGGATAAGGATTGGCCTTAGCTTCGTCATAATTGGCGTAATTTTTGGACTGGGGATTCATTCCATCCCTGCCCGGCCTTAGAGATGTTATATGCAGAAGATTCATCATCCTTTTATGGTCCTGCTCGGCGGTCAACCGCACCGGTGGAGACTGATGCGCCTTTGCGGAAAGAACACAACCGGAGAACACAAAGAATAGAAACGCAGCGATTTTCAATTTCATAAATCGACTCCCATATTACATTGTTGGGGGGTTGGATTTAGAGCCTATCCTAATAACTCAGTCTATTGCGGCCGGCTGCAAAGCCCGATGCCGG
>CAZUPG010000127.1:0-5692 GCA_964622085.1 uncultured Pirellulales bacterium
GAAAACGTTTATAAAATGGCTGGATTCCCGCTCCGCCAAAAAACGGCGGACAAGTTTTGCGGGAATGACATCTTCGCTTTGTTTGTACCGTAACGTTCCATTTTATCCGCCAGACGTACGACGGATTAATATTCAAAGGTCGATAAGTACCTGACGATATCGAGTTGAGATGCCAAGACCAGCTTTAGCTTATTGCTATGCAAATGTTATCCGAAGAAACTAAAAGGCGCCCCAATCCTGTTTTTCAGGGATGTAATAGCTCGGACAAATAAAGCGAAACATATTTGCAATCTTTCTTGCTTTTTGGAGCTTATCTTCGTTTTCAGCCCGCATTGCTGCTATTTTGTCGCCGAAGACTTCGTCGAAATAATCTTCAGCGGCCTTGTGCCTCTCCTCTTCAGTTTTGAAAAGACTGCGTATTTTTCCAAGCTCGCCGGCATCGAGCCAAAAGCCGCCACAGCCCGGGCACTCATCGACCTCGACCTGCTTTTTGACGCTGAAAAAGTGCCTCATCATCACGACGTCGTTGCATTTCGGGCATTTCAATCTTTTTGTATGGTCGATGGTTACGCTCTCGTCTCGTTCGATTTCTAACAGTTGCTCTCCTGCGGACTCATGTGGCTCATCAAATTTTTTAAGCTCAAGATTATCGAACCATATTCCTCCACAGCTGCCCTTACATACATCGACCGTAACATTTTCAGCAGTCATCTTTTGTAACTGATTTCCACACGCTGGACATTCCATTAGGTTTATCCTCCAAAAAAGTTTAATAAAACATACATTGTCCCATCGGTTATTTAGAATAATCTAAATCTTCTGCCGCGTCAAAATAAAACTGCACAAAGAAGATGGGTGCATAAAAAAAGCCGGGCCAAACAAGCCCGACTTTTGTTTGCTGATAATTTATGCAGGTTATTTTTTAACCCTGAATTCGTATTCGTGAATCTTATCTTTCAGCAAGTCTTTGCCTTGACAGCGAAGTACAAAATCATTATCGGTTTTTTCATATAGGAAGGGTTTGCCGCTGAATAAATCTCTCGGTAGATCCGCGGGCAGCTTATCGGGCAATCGGCCGGTTTGTGCAGCAATTTCATAGACTTCAAGTGCAGTTTTTACAGCATTCGAGAATGTTGCGCTTTGAACTCCAATGGTATCGATATTCCCGACAGCAGGTGCTAAAAGCACAGTGATAAATGCATCAGGATTCTCTTTATAATCTTCGGCAGTTTTTTTATCTAATCCTTGCAGCTTATTATAGGCCTGCTCGTATGGCAACTTAAAAGCAGAGAAAAGCTCGGACCAGTAATCATTATAATAGGCCAGGTTTCTCTGACAGAACTGCTCGTCGGCGTTAAGAATATACTTTCGAGCATCACAAGGAACATTAACAAACTCAGCTTCCTTTCCCGGATCAATCCAGGCAAGCAATTCCCGGATTCTTTCTGGAGTTATATACATAACCATAACTTCTTGTTCAGTTTTCAAAAAAAACTTTAAAGGTTTGGACCTGCTGTTGAGCTCATCCAATTTTGCTTTAAGATTTTGCAGAACATTCAACGGCATTGCCTCAACAGAAAGAATGGCCTGAATGCACTCGTTTGTAATATTCTCGATAGCTTTCTCAACAAGAAACCCTACGATTAGAGGGTCTTGCCCGACGTCTATGCCAAACTTGCGGGCAGTTAGGCAACGTTGGATCGCTAAATCGTAGTCCCCTTGTGCAAGGGCTATTCTTGCATCAGCGAGAATTATGTGAGTCAGAATTCTAATTTGTCCGAGATGAACTGCTTGCACATCAAGCCCGTCAGAGTATTTCAGACCCCAATCACAGTTGGGAAGTTCGCTGGCGGTTGCTGCAAGTTCAATCGCAGGGCGGCAACCTTCAATGTATTTTTCAATTGTTGGGTTTGGTTCAATCCTGCCGTTAGCAAGCTCTCTAATCATATCCTTCATAGCATCATCGGGCTTTTCATAGACACAAAATGCCTGATAGTATAGCAATGCCGCATTATCGGGGTCGGGCGGCAAGGCAAAAACAGGGCAAGCAAAAACAAGGAGTATTAAAACCGTCAGTAAAGTTCTTTTCATTATTTTATCTTTCATAACCTTTCCCTTTCTGAATTTCTTCTGTTAAATTCCTTGAGCAACTTCTGAACTGATATTTCAGCTGGCCGCGGCCCAGCTAATGATATGGCTCTATCACACATTTCTTCAAATAACTCAATTCCACCTTGGCGATAAGCAAAGGTAAGCGAGGCGAAAGTCGTCAACTCAGCCGGAGATTTTGAAACTGCTAAAACTTCGGGAGACTCAACCCGCTCGACCGGACGGTTGTGAATAACAAAAAATCCGATTACTATAATTATCACCGCAGCAGCAATCCTCATTATTGGGCTCTTGATAATTATTCGCCATATATTGGGCTGATAAACCCGCGAGTCTTGTCCGGAGCGAGATTTAAGCATTTGAAATTCTTCCGGATACTTCTGCATCCATTGCTCAGCATCAAACTCTGGTTTTGTGGTGTTTATTGTCCGGGAAATTAGTTCATCGAGATGCCTTTCTTTTTGCTCATTCATAATCGCACCTTGCCAAAACCCTTACATCGTAAATAATCAGCCATCTTTTTCTTCGCTCTTCGCAGTCGCCCGTTTATCGCTTGTTCCGAGATGCCTAATACCACACATATCTGTTCGTATGACATACCATCATAATACCGCAGAAAAACCACCTCTCTTGCAGAAGCTGAGAGTTTGCTTATCGCTTCTTTAACAACCTCAATCGTGTCATTTGTGTGCGATTCAGCCACAACTTCAGTCATGTCCTCATTGTTATAGAGCTTTATTCTACTCCGGGCAATATCCTTTGCTGCGTTTCTACAGATGGCAGCGAGCCAACTGGCAAATTGGCTCTTTCTCTTCAACTGCGGCAATTTGCGAACAGCATTCGCAAAGGCCTGCTGGGCTGCATCTTCCGCCAAGTGTCTATCAACAAGTATCGAATGAGCAATTGCTACCATAGCCGGATAATATCGCCTACATAATTTGGTGAAGCTTTCTGTATCCCCGCCTAAAGCCTCCTCGACTAATACCAAATCTGGCTTTTGAGCCATTGACTTTTCATTCTCTGGCATCTTGAACATCACTTGTTGAATCAGCTTTCACTATTATAGACGGGATTTTACCCTCAAAATGGGCGCTAAAAATCTACCGTTGCTGACCTTTTGATTATATTCGCTTGGAGTAATAAACATATAGAAAAACCGGACTATATAGGCTGAAATAAAAGGTTATGGGCCGAAAATAGGTTTGACGGGCCTCTGTAGCGACATTATACTGGTGCACCTTAAAGTTAGGTGGTGACTGATTTTGGAGAGAAAAAATGGACAAGAAGATTCCCGCTAAGCAGAATACCGGCAGGATTGTCGCTGAAGGTATTACCTTTGACGATGTGCTACTGATACCTGCAAAAAGCGATTTTGTGCCCAGCCAAGCGGACACCTGTACGCAATTGACCAGAAATATCACTATAAATATCCCGATTGTCTCGGCTGCTATGGATACCGTTACCGAAGCACAACTGGCGATAGCGCTGGCCCAGGAAGGCGGAGTCGGCATAATTCACAAGAACCTCACAATCGAAGCCCAGAAAAGAGAAGTGGCAAAGGTCAAACGCTCTGAGCACGGTGTGATTCTTGACCCTGTAACACTATCACCGGCTGAACCTGTTAGAAGGGCACAAGAGTTAATGGAAGAACAGAATGTCTCCGGCATCCCAATCGTCGAGGGCAAAAAGCTCGTTGGCATATTGACTCGGCGGGATTTGAAGTTCCTCAAAGACTATGATGTCAGGATAAGCTCGGTAATGGTAAAGGATAATCTTGTTACCGGCCCGGCTGGCACGACGCTTGAGCAGGCAAAGGGAATTCTGCAGGAACGGAAGGTTGAGAAGCTGCTTTTAATTGATAAAGATGGCAGATTAGAGGGCCTGATTACTATGAGGGATATTGACCGGGTTCAACAATATCCAAGAGCGGCCAGAGATGAGCGAGGCCGGCTCCGCGTTGGTGCAGCGGTGGGCGTCCACGAGTATGAGCGCATTGAAGCCCTGATAGCTGCGGATGTTGATATTATCGTAGTCGATACGGCTCACGGCCATTCACAGAACGTTATCGATACCGTCAAGAAAATCAAAGCCGACTATTGTTTAGACGTGATTGCAGGTAACATCGCCACCGCTGAAGCAGCGGAGGATTTGATAACAGCCGGTGCAGATGCAGTAAAGGTTGGCATCGGCCCAGGTGCAATTTGTACCACCAGAATAATTTCCGGTGTAGGAGTGCCCCAGGTATCTGCGATAATGAATTGCGTCGAGGTGGCGCAGAAGAATAATGTCCCTGTTATTGCCGACGGCGGAATAAGGCAATCAGGCGATATAGCCAAGGCAATTGCCGCAGGGGCTTCGAGCGTAATGATTGGCTCTTTGTTCGCAGGCCTCAAAGAAAGCCCGGGCCAATTGGTTATTTATAAAGGAAGACAGTTCAAGGAATACAGGGGGATGGGGTCTTTGGGGGCGATGGTCAAAGGTTCGGCGGAAAGATACGGGCAAAGAAGCACAACCGAGCAAAGCAAGCTCATTCCCGAAGGCGTAGAAGGGCGGGTGCCGTACCGTGGAACGCTGAGCGACTTTGTCTATCAGCTGGTTGGCGGATTGCGAGCCGGTATGGGCTATTGCGGGGCAAAAAATATCGAAGAGATAAGAAAGAATGGCCGGTTCGTTTGCATAAGCCCTGCATCGGTTACCGAGTCGCATCCGCACGATATACAGATAACCAAGGAAGCGCCGAACTATTCGGCAGCCGTACCTTTTGAAGATTAGTCTGTGACTGGCTTCGAATAACTGGATACGAGCGATGAGACACGAATTATGTACCGTGAGATTATAGCTATTCTGGATTTCGGAAGTCAGTATTGCCGGTTGATAGCCCGGCGTGTTCGAGAGCATAATGTTTATTCACAGATTTTCCGGGCAGATACAACAGCAAAACAATTGTCGCAATTGCCCCTGAAAGGTTTGATACTCTCCGGCGGGCCTGCGAGCGTCTATGAAAAAAATGCTCCCAGATGTGATGAGAAAATTTTCGAGCTGGGTGTGCCGATTCTGGGTGTCTGTTACGGGATGCATCTTGGCTGCCAGATATTAGGTGCGAAAGTTATCGCCGCCCAGAGGCACGAATATGGGAGAACAAATCTGTTAATACTCGACAAAAGTGATTTGTTTGCAAATATGCCGGATTCGACTACGGTCTGGGCCAGTCACGGCGACCAGATTGGTAAATTAAACAATGATTTCGTTAAGCTGGCCTCCACAAAGACTTGCCCTTATGCTGCTGTCAGACACAAGCAAAAGAAATTCTTTAGCGTTCAGTTCCATCCCGAGGTTGCGCATACACCGAAGGGCCCACTGATTTTACAGAACTTTCTCTACGACATTTGCGGCTGCAACGGTGACTGGAAGATGAGTGACTTTGTCAGCGAAAGCGTTGAAGCGATTCGCGAAAAAGTCGGTGATGCTACGGTGATATGCGGCCTAAGCGGCGGGGTGGACTCTTCAGTCGTTGCTTCTTTGGTTCACAAAGCGATAGGTGAGCAGCTTGTATGTATCTTTGTTGATAACGGCCTTTTGCGAA
>CAZUPG010000128.1:0-5688 GCA_964622085.1 uncultured Pirellulales bacterium
TAAAGAGAAAACACCCGGCGGCATATATCTTCCTGATACTGCGAAGGAAAAGCTCCAGGAAGGTGAGGTTATTGCGGTAGCAGAGGATGCGACCGATCAAGTTGTGGTTGGCGATCAGGTCATCTATAAAGAGTTTGCAGGAACAGAGGTAAAGATAGAAGGAGAATCTTATATTCTGCTTACCGAGGAAGACCTTCTGGCAAAGTACGAAGCAGTAGATAAAATTCCGGAATAAAGATTGATAAAAACAACAGAACCGGATGAAATAGCGTAAGTGTGCACAAGGTTTAAAACTTTGCAAGCAGATATAGTCTTTAGTTACATTTATATCTAAAAGATTATACAACAGGGAAATAATGGAAATTTCTGAATGGAAAGAACATCTCAGGGCAGGGCATGAACAAAAGAATGCATTTTTCAAAATGCATTTTCAATCGCCCTTACTTTCCGCTGAACGTCAAAACTTTAAAGAGCTTGACTATTACCCTCCTGATCCAGACTATCGATTGGAACTACAACTCCAGGAACATAAGGAGAAAAAAAACACTAAAGGTGGAAGATACCCAAGGAAATGAGCGAGAGCTGCTTAGATGGGGTGAATTCAGATTTAAAATTACTGATACAGATTGCAGATTACAAGCCTACAAAAATTCCCCTGAAGAAGAACGGCTATTTGTTCCTTTCCGAGATGCAACCAGTGGTAAAGAAACTTATGGGGCAGGCCGATATCTTGATCTTGAAACTGAGAAACATCAAACTTCTGAAGGGAAATGGGTTCTTGATTTTAATGAGGCATATAATCCATGGTGTGCATATAGTAAGGATTATGCCTGTCCATTTGCACCTCCGGAGAACTGGCTAAAGGTGCCAATTTATGCTGGAGAGAAAGATTATCTGTTAAAAACACGGGGGAGGAATAAACAACAACTGGAAAATATCTCGGAAGAAGAAATTTAAAAATTTAACTGCTGGGCGAGAAACTTCGAAAGGTAATATACAAATTTGATGGGCAATTATTATCCTAAATCAAAAGTTGAAGTTAAAGGATTTACTGCAAGATATTACGATGAATTGATGAATATTGTAACTCTTGGAAAATACCCCTCGTTCATAGCAGAGGTTATCAAATTAATGAAAATTAGGCCTCTTGATACAATACTTGACTTAGGAGCAGGCACCGGCAGAAATGCTTGTTTAATGACGAGCTATCTTTCAAATAATGGAAAATTAATAGGTGTTGATATTTCCCGTGAGATGATTTCACAGTTCAAGAAAAAATGCGTTAATCATCCCAATGTAAAAATCATCCGCGCAAGGGTTGATGAATCCTTGCCTTTTAGAGAGAAGTTTGACAAGGTTTTTATTTCTTTTGTGCTCCATGGATTCCCTCAAGATGTTAGGGAAGTGATTATAAAGAATGTTGTTGAGATGCTAAAGAGTAAAGGAAGTTTTTTTGTTTTAGACTATAATGAATTTTCTTATAAGGAGATGCCGCTCTATTTGAAGATTTTTTTAAACACATAGAATGCCTTTATGCTTTTGATTTCATCGAAAGAGATTGGAAGCAGATATTGGAAAGTAATAATTTCGCCGGATTTGAAGAGTTTTTTTTCTTTAAGAATTTTGTAAGATTATTGAAAGCCAAAAAAATCAATAGCAATAAAAAAGACTGAGTAAGAATTTCCACTTTCCGAAATTTGACGAAGAACTAAAAAAGGAACCGGGCTATATGAAAATAAACCAAATCCACGTATTTCGGGTTAGGCCTGACGAGGAACTCGTTCGGTCTATAACACAGTATTGCGAATCAAAACACATAACTTCCGCCGTAGTTACAGGCATTATCGGCTCTCTGCGGTCCGTCAAGCTGGGGTTTCTAAAGGATCTGCCGGGCAAGTACAAAACCGAAGACTTTCAGGGACCTGTGGAGATTGTTTGCGCTCAGGGAACTGTTGCGATATACCAGGGTGAATTCGCACTTCATATTCATATCCTGGTATCCGATGAAAACCGCGCTGTAGGAGGCCATTTAACCAGCGCCCGCGTATTCAGCACAGCAGAGGTGGCTTTAGCCGAGTTAGACCGGCAGATAAAACGCAGATTCGACGACTACACCGGACTGAAGGAATTGGAGGAATGAAGCTGTCCAAAGGGCCGAGCAGTGGATTAAAGAAGGCAAATACATCTCGAATTTGACTCAGCTTTCCTGCGTCTGCAATTTAAGGAAAGTTTGGTATTCTTGTTGATTTGGAAGGTTTAGTTGCGCAGTTAAGCATTTAATATGGGAAATGTCAGATAAAGTCAAAAAAGCTTTTCGCCTATTGGAGCAGAACTGAGGAGCATCGATTGAACAAAAGGATGTAAATGTGTCTAAATACAGCATACGTCTCGTAATCTGGCTTTTTATAACTTGTACATCGGTTTTTGGAGGAATAGCCACGGATCTGATTTTGAAAACCGGGGCTTTCCCCGTATTCTTGCGCTGCCTGGGTCTTATTGGCATGTTGTTAGCGCACTTTCCACTAAAGAGGACAGGAAGATTGCTCCGTCTCGTGGAAGGGTCTAAAGAGTGGGGATGTACAGATCAATTGATTACTACAGATATCTATCAGTGTGTAAGACATCCTCACCACATAGCGATAGGTCTTTTCATGGTCTCTCTTGGCCTGTTGATTGGGCATCCGTGGTCGTTTTTGCTCATTACTATAACTCAATGGACTTGGATCATCGGTTTTTTATTTTTAGTGGAGGAAAAGGAGCTATTAGAGAAGTTTGGACAGGAATACAAAGTGTATCGTCGACAAGTGCCCATGCTTTTCCCAAAGCTACTTTGCGTTTTCAAAGTCCTTCTTAAGCCCATTGATATCTCAAAAGGGAATATCAGGACTCCAGCAGACAGAAGGTGAGCGTCGAGAATCGAGTCACGTGTTAAACGTTTCTCGCTGGATTTTGCCAAGGTAGAATCGCCTGTCGCTGCGCATAAAACTTATGATAGCGTCAAACTGCTGATTTATGAAGCAAGTTTTGTTACAGGCCATCGTTATAGTGATAACCGCCGAGGATTTTTCGTGCTGATGGTCAATTTCTGCGATGGAGATATTGAACCTGCTTTTGAGTCGGCCGATTATGCCTTTGACGATGTTTCTCTTATCCTTGAGCGAGGTTACCCCCGCGGTTTCCCGCCCGCTGCGACGCATCGCGGCGAGCAAGGCGGAACTTAGGTGAGCTCGGTCGAACTGATGGCAAGGTTTACAAGGAGACACTTTAATCTGTTGCAATTCGAGGAAGATTTTAATATTATTGTGGAATTGGAAGGCTTGGTTACACAGCTAAGCGTTTAATATGCGAAATATCAGATAAGAAGAGTCGGCATGAAAATTGCTCTTGTTGTTTTTATTGTATTTGTGTCCCTGCTTACTGTTCCACGCCTGATAATGACATTCAAGGCCTGGAGAATGAAAGGCAAGGATGCTCCTACTGCTCATAGAGCATCAAGCAAAAGGATTCGAGCCGGTAAAAAAACGCTGCTGTATTTTTATACACCATCGTGTGGTGCGTGCAAAATGCAGGAGCCGATTATTCAGCGGGTACGGAAGCGGCATCCAGATGCGATATTCAAGATTGATGCGTCACAGAATCGGGAAGCTGCAGCATCCTATGGGGTAATGGGCGTTCCTTTTATCGCTTTTATTGAAAATCACACAATCGTCAAAGCCGCTGCTGGCATTCAACGTGAATCGGCTATTGAAGGATTTCTTGCGGAACAAAAGAGAGAAAACCAGATAAAGAAGTGATTATGTAGTTATCCTCACGCTTCAGGTTAAAGCTTTCGAAACTTTTTAATTCGCTGGTGCGAACACGATTGGATCACCATCACCACTTGTAAAAAACCAAAATGTCTTCAGGTTTCTTCCGCTTTATAAGATGTGTTTATCAAACAGCAACCGTTAGTTCTTCATAGATTTTCGCACATCTCTGTGCACTGTCCTTCCACCGCAGTTTTCTCACTTCAAAATTGCCGTAATCCTGCATCGTTACCTTCAAGGCGGGATATTTCAGCACAGCTATAATCTTATTGGCAATTTCATCGATATCCCAAAAGTCAACTTTCAAAACATGTGCCAGGACTTCCGACACACCGCTTTGCTTGCTTATTATAACAGGGATATCATTGTCCAGTGCCTCTAAAGGTACAATACCAAACGGCTCTGATACTGAAGTCATCACATACAAGTCGGCCATTTTATATATTTTTTTGAGATCATCTCCCTGCAAAAAGCCGGTGAAGAACACTTTGTGCCCGATACCAAGCTCTGCTACCATTTCGATGGCCCGATGCATCAAATCGCCGGAGCCAGCCATAACAAACTTAACATTATCAATCACTTCGAGGACCTTTTTAGCAGCCTGTAGGAAGTACTCGGGGCCTTTTTGCATTGTAATTCGGCCCAGAAACAAAACGATTTTTTCACCACTGTCAATATCACTTTGAGCTAAGACAGGATCTCCGTTACCGCTGTGCTCAACACCGTTATGCACCACTTCAACTTTTTCGCTGCTAATACCGTACCGGCTGATTATAATGTTTCGCGTAAGAAAGCTTACAGCGATAATTTTATCTGCTGCGTGCATCCCATTTCGCTCGATGTCGTAAATCATTTGGTTTACATTCTCGCCACTGCGGTCGAATTCGGTCGAATGTACGTGGACAATGAGTGGTCTGCCGCTGATTTGCGCTACTGCAATTGCCGCCGGATAGGTCATCCAGTCATGGGCGTGGACAATGTCAAAGCCAAGCCGGTCATTTTTGGCCAACTCAACAGCAACTTCGGCATAGCGGTGGACTTCAGTGTACATATCGCCGCTATAGTCTATCCCAGCAGAGAACTGGCCGGCTATGTGGAGATTTGCACCAATCCCTTTTCGCCTTTCATGCAGTTTCTTTTTTATTTGCTGCTGGTAAACATCAGGGCTCGAATATGGTTGTAGTGGCGAGCTGATAGTACGGAATGTGACATTTTTTAGATGTTTAGACTTAGCAGATGTCAGGGTTGTTAGGTAAGAATCAGGGCTTAGCAGATTTACATGGGTGGCATATTTATCATCGACCATTTTTGGCAGGACAAAAGTTACCTTAATACCCAACTGGTCCATCGCCTTGGTAAGTCCGTAACAAGCCGTCCCGAGTCCACCACTTATAAATGGCGGAAACTCCCAACCTAACATAAAAACTCTCATAAAGTTACCATTGCTATTTCGATAATCTCTTTTTGGGCAGGAAGTTACATTCATCTCCTATCAAAATAAAATACCTGCACGTCATTCGTTCGAAACCCATCAGATTTGGCCGCGAAGTTGCGAGTCATCGATAAACATCTTATCGGCAGGAAAATTACATAATATTAACTGCGAGCTAAAAATATCGCCATTTTTTGTATTTTTTACCACTACCACACCAGCAAAGATCGTTTCGGCCAAGTTTCTTTATCATTGTTTTCATAATAGCTTTACTGCAAATAGGTCACGCAAACTCATTAGTTGGGCATGGTCCGCATGCTTTATCTCCATTGCGGGGCTCGCATAGGGTTAATGCCAAAAGCAGAGCCAGGGAAAAAAGTACCAGCCCCAATACCAATAACCAAAAATATCCCATCGTGTCAGCAATCAATCCACCGAGCAGGGGCATAA
>CAZUPG010000129.1:0-5677 GCA_964622085.1 uncultured Pirellulales bacterium
AGCGTGACACGAATACCCTTCGGCCAGGAAATTTCAGTAACTGCGATACAATTGGTTCGGGCATTCTGTATGCTTGCCAATGGCGGTCGTTATGTTCGGCCATATCTGGTAAAAGCGATAGTCGATAATGATGGTGAGATTGTTAAACTCAAGCAGCCGTCGAATAATCCGGGGCAGATTGGCTACGTTGTCCGGCCGGAAGTTGCCAGATGGATTGTGAGCGAAGCTATGGTCGGCGTTGTTAATGAGGGGACAGGTAAAAGAGCCAAACTGCAGGGATGGCAGCTGTTCGGCAAGACCGGAACTGCAAACATCGCAAAGAGCAACAAAAAAGGTTATTCGGAGAGTGAGTATGTAGCTTCCTTCGTGGCAGGTGCACCGGTTGAGGAGCCGGCTGTTATTGTTCTGGTCTCAATCCGCAAGCCAAATAAAAAATTGGGCAAGGGCTACACCGGCGGAGTCGTAGCTTCTCCAGTGGCAGCTAATATAATGGAGAAAACCCTGACTTATTTACAAGTCCCTAAACGTGCCGAGCGATTAATGGCCTCCCAATGAAAATTGCAAGGCGGAATCCTTAAATTGGTGGGCTAAGTATTATTGCGTCGCCGTGGCGGCGACGGCTAAACAAGAACCCCCATGATAAACCTGGGGGCTAAATATAGGATTGCTTCGCTGCGCTCGCAATTGCGTCGCCGTTCCGGCGACGGCTAAACAAGAATCCCCAGTAAAACTGGGGGCTAAATAAAACCAATATACCCGGCGTCGATGCAGAACTGGATGATGTCACGGGCTAAAGGAGCAGCGTCGGCAGAGCCGTGCTGGCCACCCTCAACTACGACCGCAATAGAAATACTGCGACCTTTACTATCCTTAGTAAATCCGGCGAACCAAGCGTGGTCGGGCTTTTCCGTTGAGCCGGTCTTGCCATAAACAGAAACGCCCTGCTGGCCAAAGCCGCTATGAGCAAATTCCCTATAAGCAGTACCACCCTGCTCATTAACAACAGCACTCATTCCGTCATAGACAACCGCTAAAGTCTCGGAGGAGATGTTAAGATCGTATTGCGTATTGCGTATTGCGTATTGCGTATTTTCTTTTTCGTACGACGCATTACACACTACGCGCGACGAGAAGAGTCGGGGTGGTTTATATAACCCGCTGCGGGCGATGGCGGCCATTGAGTTTGCTACCTGAAGAGGTGTAACCCGCAAGTTGCCCTGGCCTATGCCGAAGAACCTTCTTTCACTGCTCTCAAGCGGCGGGACATCCTCAAAATGCAAAATTTCTCCCCTCGGCGATGTGCTTGAGATTATCCCCGAAACTTGTCTAAAATCCCGATGTTCATTGTTCATTGTTCGTTGTTCATCGCTGGAAGAAGACATCGGGCCGAATGGAATTTGTCGGCTATAGCCGAATTTGAACAGCCATTGCTGCAAAACAGAAGGGTCAATTCTGTCGGCAAGGCGAGAGAAATAAATGTTGCAGCTTCCCTTGACGGCGTTTCGGGCGTAGTTTTGCCACATATCGTCGTGGCCAATCCAGGGATACTTATTGTATAACCAACAGCTTGGCCAGCCGGCCGGGGCCTTGCGAGCCGGGCAGGATATAACCTCATCGGCAGTGATTGCGCCGGATTCGAGGCCGGCAGTAAGAATCAGAGGTTTGACGACCGAGCCGGGAGGGTATTGTTTATTTATTGCCCGGTTGAGCAGCGGCTTGTTAGGGTCGTCCGCAAGATAACCATAATCAAATCTTGCACGATTCAAATCGAAACTCGGCAATGAGACCAAAGCAAGAATGTCGCCCGTTGCGACGTCAATAACAACGGCTGATGTAGGGGCATTGTAATTGGGATTAGTAGCGCTGTCAGTTAGGTAATTTTCTATCTTCTTTTGAAGCTCAATGTCAATGGTGAGCTGTACATCTTCGCCCAATTGCGTCTCTGTCCGGCGTATCAAGTTTTGGTCGATGTCATAAACTTCCTCTCCTCGTCTTCCGCGAAGTATGGCTTCACATACATATTCGACTCCATCCTCCCGGCCGCAAAGCTCACCTTCCAAATAGTTTGCCAATCTATCATATTCAAAGAGCTTTTTATCCTGCTTTTGAGTAGCTGGGCCGACCCAGCCAATCGTTTGTGCGGCAGCCGAGCTATAAGGATAAAAGCGCTGGTTTATCGGAAGGATTTCTACGCCAACAGTATCCATAAACTCCAGCTGGGCGGTGAAAATATCGTCATCAGTCTTTAGCTCCAATAAAGGGAAGCTTTTGTGCATCTCAGCGATATCAATTTTGGCTATCAGCATAAGACGTTCATTGGCATCCGGGACGGCCTGGTTAAAATCCATATCGGGGAAATTTCTTTTCCAGGCGAGGTGCCGGCGCAGATTCCAAACGTGGTTGTTTATTTCAGAAATTTTCTCCTCAATATCAGCACGCTCAAGTCCAAAGTGCGTGCACTTGTCAATGAGCTGCTGCAAATCCTCCCCCGCACCTACTTTAGAACTCAAGGCCCCGGCTTGTAGAAAGTTTTTATTAGCTGAATCAGCCGTCTCCAGTAGCTTAGCTCGTAATTCTAAAGTAGGTGCGGGGTGCCGGACACGCTCGTCCATAATGGAGGTAAGCTCGTAATTTATATGCAGCCAGAATTTTGGAACATCGGCGGCTATTACTTTGCCGTTTCTATCGAGTATCTTGCCTCTGACGGTTTTGAGCTGTCTGGATATGCCTTTTTTTAGCTCAGCGATATCAATTTGAAGGGACGAGTCGGGAAGTAGCTGCATTTGAGTCAGGCGGAGCAGGCAGAGAAGTAATAAAGCAGCGCTCATTAAACAGAAGATTTTGATTCGCTTTTCGTACATAACAAAGAAGTTAAAAGTGCCTAAAGTGAACTAAAGTGAGCTAAAGTGGGAAAATGATCCATGTCATGCTGAGTGAAGCGAAGCACTCGCCGTGCTACGCTCGCCCGCCGTGCCGTGCTCGTCGCGGCAGGTCGCAGCAGGTCTGGCCTTTGAATGAGAGATTCTTCGCTCGGGCTTTCGACTGAGTTCAGCCGAAGTCCTGGATGCTCGCTCAGAATGACAGCTTTGCTGTCACTTTAGGCACTTTACACTTTAGGCACTTTAGTTCACTTTTATTCTCAGCGGTTAATCTTTTTCTGGTTAATGTAATCCGAGCCGACTTGTTTTCATACGCATCCACCAGCCGACAGGCAAGAAGAAAAACGGACCCGCCAGAGCCGAGCAAAGGGAAGTTGCCAAAAAGACAGTGAAAACCATTGGCGGGGCGGGCCTGCCCTCCAGAACGCTTAACTTAATAAAGGTTAACAAATGAGCCAGGACAGCGGTTAAAATTGCGGTGATAAATATCGCGAGCGACTGGTAAGGTATTTTTTTGATAGCAATAACACGGTGCAGATACGCCAGAGCTGTGCCGAAAAGACCAAAGCTGATTATTTGCGGGCCCATCGCAGAACCAATAATATCAGCGGCAAAGCCGAGCGTGAAAGCGGTAATAATCGCATATGAGGTCTTGCAGTAGATGGCAAAAAATACAAGAAGAATTAACAATAAATCGGGCTTGAAATTCAAAAGCTCTAATAATCCGGCCTGCAACACAGAAACGACAATAATCAAAACTGCAAACCGGAACCAGCGCATTAACTACCCTCATACGAAAATCAACCGCAGAGAACGCCTTTTTAGCCACAGAGCCAAAAAGAAGTTGAAAAAAGGAAGCCACAGATGAACACAGATGGGCACAGATTAAAAACAAAGGGAGAAAAAGCAAAAATATAAATCAGTGTAATCTGTGAAATCAGTGGCTAAAAAAATCAGATTCTTCGCTCCGCTCAGAATGACAGCAAAGCTGTCAGTCTTTCGGATTCATTATAATCACGGCTACATCATTTAATGCTTCTATGTCACAAGCAGGCACAACAACTATGTCCCAGAGCAAAGGACTTTCCTTGTTCATTCGACAGCTGGCCACTTTTCCAATAATCATCGGTGCATCCAGCAGGCCTGGTTTTTTACGGGCGAAAACCATAACGGCTGTTTTGACCTTGTGCTTTATCATCCGGACCGTAGCTGAGCTGCCACCATCGCCCTGCATAACCCTGTCTATATTTAGTGTTCCTATCTTTACGGCTATTTTGGAAGCTGGGTCAGTAAATAACCTGACCCTTGCGGTTCGGGATGAGACATCGGATATGGTTCCGATGATACTGTTGTCACCCAGGACAAACTGTCCTTTAGCCAGGTCGTCGTTGTCGTTTTTGCCTCGGTTGATAATAAGCTCGCTTTGTCCGTCGCTTGACGCCCTGATTACGTCAGCTACAACCAGGTCAGCGCCTTCCAAAGAGAATCTACTTCGCAATCCCGATAGCTTCTCGACCTTCTTGTGCTCCTGGTATAGCTGCTGCATAACGTTAGCAAGATGGTTTTGGAGCCGGTTGTGCTCTCTGTGGCTGACAACGTCAGGAAGCATCTGCTGTGTGCGTGTGAAAAGAGAGACGCCAGCTCCAAGCCTTAAAGGCCAGCTAAAAATGTCGTTAAAAGCGGATTGAAATTCCTTCGTCCACCTGAGTGGGGCAATGAAGAAGATACCGGCCGCTAACAAAAGTAAGATAAATAACATCCGGTTGGAAACTTTTGTTTGCCTGCTTGCCATAATCGTTCTGCGTATCGCGTCCCTTCGCTCCGCTCGAGGGCAGGATTGCGTATCGCGTTTTTCTCTTCGCACAATACGCACAACGCATCACGCCCGCCTGTCCTGAGCGACCTGTGGTGAGCAAGGTCGAACCAAGTCAAAGGGACGAATCATTGCCATCCATATTCACCACGGTCCATTGTATCCTTCCACAACTCGATATTTTCGAGGTAGACACTGGTACCGCGAGCTACACAACTTAGTGGGTCATCAACCCTTTCGACCTTCAGGCCGGTTGCGTTTGCCAGTATCGTATCCATTCCCCGCAGCAGTGATGCGCCGCCGCAAATATGCACGCCATTGTCTATCAAGTCGGCGGCCAATTCGGGCTCCGCCTTTTCCAGCGTTGCCGTAACCGTGTCTATAATTGCTGCGATGGGCTCGCGGAGAGCCTCACGGATTTCCTCGCTGGTTATGACGATTTTTCTCGGCAGGCCAGAGATAGTATCTCTGCCAGCCACCTCTATCGTCAATTCCTCCTCCAACGGAGCGGCAGAGCCGATTTGAATCTTGACCTTTTCAGCTCTTGGCTCGCCAATGAGCAGATTATAGGTTTTTTTGAGATGATTTATAACCGCTTCATCCATATCATCACCGCCAACACGAATTGATTCGGAGGTGGCGATGTCGGCCAAGCTCATAATTGCTACTTCGGTTGTACCTCCGCCGATGTCAACAATCATTGAAGCGGTAGGGTCTGTAATCGGCAGTCCTGCACCGATTCCGGCTGCCATCGGCTCATCGACGAGATAGACCTTACGAGCACCTGCTCGCTCGGCGCTATCTACGACAGCCCGTCGTTCAACAGCAGTTATTCCGCTTGGCACGGCGATTACAACTCGAGGCCTAACAAGACCGCCCCTGCCGTGCACTTTTCGGATAAAATAGCTGAGCATCGCCTCGGTAATCTCGAAGTCGCTGATTACACCGTCCTTCAACGGCCTTATCGCACTAATCGAGCCGGGCG